>NZ_JBVVAK010000005.1:50693-144984 GCF_055792825.1 Microvirga sp. GN3 | reverse complement strand
GCGAAGCGGCCGTGCGCACCGTCGTCGATACGGCTCGGCTCACGCCAAGTGTCACCGTCTTCGGCACCATTCTCGCTACCGTCAGCGCCTGAAACCAGCCTCAGCAACGGCGTGGGTAATTACGGGGCGAATGTGACGTCTACGCAGATAGCGGAAGACAGGCCGGTAGCTGTAGGCCTTGTCGCCCGCCAGGGACTTGGGCCGCGTGGTCGGACGGCCTCTCGGGTTGGGCAGGTGGACCGCCCTCAGAGGCGTCTCGAATACCGGCACCTCGTGCCGCTGCCCGGGCGTGAGGGTGAAGGCCAGCGGCAGGCCGGCCCCATCGCTCACCAGGTGGATCTTGCTGCCGAAGCCGCCACGGGAGAGGCCGAGCGCATGGTCGTCCGGCTCCTGCGGATCCCCGTTTTACGCGCTCCGGCCGCCGAACGGCTTGCTCGGACACTGGTGCTGTCGATGCACCACAGATCCAGGTCAATCAGTCCCTCGGCATTCAGCGTGAGCCGGAGCCGATCCAGGATCGTGTCGAACAGACCCGCCATCGGGTCAGGCGCTCGTAGACGGTCTGCCAAGGCCCGTACCGCTCGGGCAGGGCGCGCCACTGCGCACCGGTACAGAGCTTCCACATCAGCCCGTTGCCCCCTGCCGGCGATCCCGCCGCCATGCCGACCGGCCCTGGGCATGAGATCCGCAATCAGCTCCCATTGAGCATCGCTCAGTTCATGCCGCCGCATCGCAGGTCCTCGCCTCGGTGAGCCCCACCAAGGCAACAGCCATATCCTTACCCAGGGTCACAGGCCGTCAGACAGGATCTAACTGTCCGTACAGAAGCCGCAGCGTGGATAGTCCCCACGTCCAGGAACTCTTTAGGTTGACATCCTTGCTCGCCGCTCAGTTAGACGAACGGTCACGCAAACTGTCAGCAGTATATTGGCTATGTAGCAAGGCATGAGATACCGCCATTCCCATCCTGTCTCAAAGAACATGAATGGAATGGCATATAAAATGCTGAACGCAAAAAGGCTTGCCAGTACTGGGTCTCTAAGTAGTTGCATGTTAGCAACGAACGCTGCAAACCCAATCAGAAACATGAACCAATGGTGGTAGAATATCAGATTCGTTTGCTCTCGGAGAAATGTAGGTAGAGCGGTATTGATGCTTTCCAACGCCGGTCGAGAGCTTACACCAAATTGATTTTGAAACACGCCCCAATCGAACGGATATTGCAGTGATCCGGATCCGAACTGGCCGATCAAGTAATTCGCCTTATGCTCGGCGAATCCGCCCGGAGCAGCAATAAGAACACGCCAGAACGCGGGAGTTATGAAATCAGCGTTCAACAAAACAGTCTGAAAGCCATTGCTGTTATTGTTCTTCAGTATGGCATCTTTTTTCCACAGCAGGTCGAAACCATTGAAGCCAGGTGTATATGCCTGGACCGAGGCACGGAGACTACCAGGGCCAAATCGGCTATCAAACAATGGTTCTTCTGATGTAATAAGAGTTGTCTTTATACTTCCTTGCGATGACGCAATAGCTCCAAGATACTGATTCAGAAGCCCAAATGATGCTAGCGACGGACCGGGGGCCACCTGAGGGAATAACAGAAAGGTCTTTACCGCGAGAAACAGAAATGGAAGGGAAATTGTTGCTGCACCATAAGCTTGTTGCCACGGCAACTGCCATCGACGGAGAAGAAAGAACGCTATCGGCAGAACTGCAATTGGAAGAATAGAAACGGCGTTATGGCGCGTAGATGCACTCAAGACGAGAAACACGCATGCTAGGACGGCGTTTCGCGCGTTGGTGTTGTCTGACCTCCGGAATAGTTCAAAAAACGTTGCGGAGAATAGAAAGAAGATTACTACCCATACATCAACCCAGTTGAGCGTTGTGTAGGGCCAAAGCGGAAAGATTAGAGAAATAAATAGGCAGACGCAGACGAAAGTGCGTGTCTTATGAACGAATAGCGACACGAATAGAAAGATCGAGAACCAGAACAATACGCCTTGTGTGAAAGTAAAGGCAGCCACAGCAAACTCTGGCGAAGGCAACGCGGAATATAGCGACTGAATGAGCGTAACCAGCGGAGGCTTGATTGTGGAAATCCGACCACTGAAGGCCTCACCCCAACTTGTGGTACTGTCAGGCGAGAGATTTCCCGGATAGCTTATGAGCAAGAAAAATAGGCTGAGAACGCAGCCAAGACCTAAGCTCATCGCCACGCGGTTCAACCATCCTCTACCCATCGATGAACGGGACGATGTATCGTCCTTCGTCAGAGAGCTCATGTTCGTCAGCATTAACGCGTGCCTACACAATCCTGAGATGTATATTCTGAAGATAGGCTAGTTCTCTATACGAAAACAACATACTTCTTCTCTGTGCTAACTGTATTTTCTGACAACGGACAACCTACGCAGGTCATTTTCTACTGCAATGGCCCAGCACCAAACCTATGATGGATTCTTAGGCAATAAAAGTGCTCACTAGCCTCCCAGAGGCTCCTGTCCGTCAGCGCTAATCCCTAGCTTGTCGATTAGAACCCAGCAATCTCGCAAAAAAGGAGACAGGCTGCTTCCCTTCGGGAATACTCTCTGCCTTAGAAGACAAGGTGAGCTCCCTCTGCTCTAAGGCCGAAAGTTTCTCCTTGAGAATTACGCTTTCCTCTGAAATGGTTTCCAATTGTTTAGTTAGGTTGGCTATTTCCTCTACTCGGCCATCTGCAATTGACCAAACATAACGCAGTTCATCTGTCTTCGTTATGCTTAAACGTTCAAGTCTATCGATCTCCAAGAGGGCATCGGCTAGAAACTCTTTATCGTCATGTACTTGTCCATAGTTAAAATAGTCTGATCTATTTTTTACAAACTTTTCGCTTTTATTGTCTTCGCTTTTAAGAACAATCCACCGCTCCAAATCCTCACTTGTATCCACGAAAGTTGTAAGATCGCAGTTTACTGTCCATGTTCGCACAAAATTGCTTATCTTGCCGTACGAGTTGTCCAATGCTGCATGCTCGATCCCGAGCATCGTTAGTAGAATATGTCCATGGAGACGGTCGGTTATTGCGTATTCCCCAAGACATAATTTCGACAACCCGCGCCTTAGTCGGTTGCGAGCTAAATTAAGATAACGAAGATAATTTCTTGCGCCAGCAAAACGTGCTCGGATTCGTTCATCGGAGTCACTATTCTCAAATATCCAATCTGTAGCAAATATATTATACTTGGAGATTAGCGCTGTTATATCTGCTTCTCTTTTCTCTTTGTCAGTTCTGAGCAATCCAACAAACATCTCGGGCGGCGGAAAGAGCCTATCCAGTGATCCAAGATATAGAGCCGTATCCGGCACTAAAACAGCTTCAACACCCAGTTCCTCATTCGCAAATACTCTGCTGGCCTCATCTCTCGCCATCAGTGTGAAGTTAGGATGTCCGCTAAATACTTTGCGGGCTTGTTCTTTATTCTCTGCACTACTGAACGAAATGCTTTGTGGCAGCTGCACGATTGGTCTGTCAGGAAAGCTCTCAATGACAAACTCTCGAAAAATCTGTGACTCTGGCCAAACATCTCCAAGACTGCCGCCCCCTTTAAGATAAATAGTGCCGTGAGGAGCCGCCTCCCGAAGTGCGTCAACGTTGAATTCGTTATCTGTGCATACGTAAGCCGGTGGGCGTCCATAGTGCCGTTCAAGACAGGCGGACGCCCCAAGCCAAATCGCGCTGTCTCCAGCGTTGCTGTGGTCCGGGAACTCTAAAAGACAGTATGGCTCATCCGTCACGAATGGTCGAATTGCAGCGTCAATCTGTTCGATCGCCTTTTGAATGATGTGTGAAGCCCGGAGTTTTTCCATCCTACTTTGTCACCTTTACTTCAGCCCAGATTAGTCACCAGAAAGAATCGAAGAGACACATCAAACACATGATTAGTATATTATACAACGACAAGCCCAGTTTGAATTCCTCTTGTTCATCTAGCTTTAAGAGAGACGCCGACTTTGATGGATCTCGATTTGGTCCGCTTGGGCAGTCTTCGGCACTATCCTGACAGAAAGCTACGATCGCTTCCCCGATTTGTGGCTCTAAACGCCTCCCTCGTCGGATTGCGGGGGAGCACTTTGAGTCTGGCGCACACCTGCGGATGCGGTGTCAGCATAAGATGCCTTGCGTCCGAAGCTATCAGTTCTATGACATCTGTTTTTCTGCTTCCATCGATTCTTACGTTCTAAAGGATCGATTATCAGGCCTATATTCTAGTTCAGACTGGACAGATCGCACTCGTATGTGACTACCGCCACCAAGTCTCCGTTGGGCGCACCGGACGAGGCAAAGTTGGCAGAAGTCCCTCGGATGTATTCTGCTGACCCAAAGACCCACCTTCCTTCACACGAATGATGTGAACGGTGTCGGGAACGATCAGATGCGGGACATCCGACCATACCGTGCCCATGTGCCAGGACCAGTCCTCGATTCCGAATCCCTTCGTTCTATCGACAGCCTCGTAGGGATGCTTCATGTGTAGCGCACGAGCAGCGAAGACGTTAGCGCTCCAGATGTTGTTCAGCATCAGCGTACCACGCTCGAAGCCATCAGACATGCTCGAGACCTGCTGCATGTAAAATGATCGAGCATCGGGGTGAGGTGTCGCACCAACCGAGTGCCGGTCGAAATCGCCTTCCGAGAAATAGAAGAGGTAGTCGGGATGCCAGACAGCCTCGGCAGGCGCAGAAGGGGATGTTGCCGCCTTGTAGGCTAATCGCAGCCAATCCGATCCCCACAGGTCATCGCCATCGAGAAAAGCGAGGAACTCGCCGTTAGCCGCTTGAGCACCAGCGTTGCGCGACAGACCTAGATCGCCATAGGTGACCTCCTCTACCCCGTCGAGCCACGAACCGCGTGCTGCCACAAGATGACGGGTAAGATCATCGGCTCTGTCGAGCACAGCTCTTGCTTCGACGACAAGGCCGTCGGCCCGTGCCACGCCGACGAGTTCCTCCATGCTGTCCAGGGCGGGCAGAGCAAACGGCCCTTCCTTGTGAAAAACGACAGTGACAGTGATGTTCGGTTGACTGTTCATTCTGCACCAAGAAGATTGGAAGCGCCCAGCAAGTGGGCCTCGGGCGAGTGACGAGCCAGAACCTGGCGCCGCGCCGCCGTTACCATATCGATCAACTCTGCGCTCGTCAGGTCCGCTACTCGATCAAGTGCTGCGGAGAAATCAACGGCCGTCTTCTCAGGGGTGGCACAATGCTTCACGAACACCGTTGCAGCCTCATCAAAGGTGCCGCGTAGACCTCCCACATCGGCCAAGACCATGGGAACCGCATGCTGACTCATCTCCAGTACAACATTCGGCATACCTTCAAATAGGCTCGTGAAGATAAAGCCATCGTGAGCACTGAAATCGGCACTGGAAAGGTCGTCTATCACCCCACAGTAGGTGATATTGCTGGTGTCCAAGCCAAGGGCGTCCAGCTTACCTTGAAGCGGTCCAAACAGGTGGAACTCGTCATTCGGTCGAAGACGGGCAAGAGCCATCAGGATCGCTGTTCCTTTAAACTCCTCAATTCTTGACACCCAAGCCCAGCGGCGACGACTGGAAGCCATTCGAGCTGTTCTTGCTGAAATCCGTTCTGCGAAGACGTCGTCAGCAAGCTTTTTTGTTCGTGGAGGCAAGACACGAACGCCAGGTCCTGGCACGGCGCCATATCTTCTTCTGAGAGCATCGGCCATCACCTCGTTGTCCGTGAGCGAAACCGCGAATGGCGCTGTTTTCCGGGGATATCGAACACCATACGGCGCGCCCAACCCATCGACCCCAAGGCTGAAGTACGCGCAGTATAGGCGCGCAAACTGGGATAGGCCGCGACCAAAGCTTGCCACCATATCCAATCCAACGCGGCTGTTGACCACCAGTACATGCCCTGGACGAAGTGCGTTGAGCAGCCGCGCCAGAACTGTTGGACTATAATAGCTCGGACCGCAAGCATCAGGCCAGAATACGATCCGCGCGCGTCCGAAGGGCGCAAGAATCGCGTGGCGCATCCAATCCCCGGCGGCTTCGGCAGTTTGCTCCGTCACGAGTACGACGATCGACTTCAAACCTGCGCCCAGAAACGCTTCCACCGTATCCGCGGCATACTTTTCCGCTCCACCGATCGTGAGCCTTGGTATCATCACGATCGCTTCAGGCCGCTCAGGAAGAGCACTGAATATACCAAGCAAATCCACGCCATCGCGCGATAGCAGATCATCGGCTCCGAAGTGTGGGAGCTTCGAAAGGGCCTGGACGCCGGCGGCCAGCACCGCCGGATCATGTCGCGCCTGAGCCCTGACCTGCTGCAAGACTGCCTCTGGAATCCGAACAGCCTTAAGAGCAATCGGCTCCCCGCGCCACGTAAAGCACTTCCAAACCTGTGTTGCGTGCCTGCTTGCATATGAACCGGTGCGAACCACCAGATCAGGTCCTGGAAGCCGACCTTCCTGAATGCCGTAAAACAGCCAATGGAATAAGGGATCAACTTTTGCCGCCTCCACGTCCGGGTAAGCCTTAAGGTACCACCCGCGATCGAAGTGAGCTGAGACGAAAGTGAGGAACTCCTCAGCATCTGCGGGATCACAGACAAGGACGGAGACCGACTTCCCGCGCCATTTGAAGATCTTCCATCCGCCGTCGGCCAGTTGATTGGCAACTGCACCACGTCGCACAATCACATTAGGGGCAATCAGACGTCCCTCGGTCAAACCGCCCTTCAGCCAATGCGTGATTGGATCAATGCCGGCGGCAGCTACGTCGGCATAGGTCCGGAGATACCAGTCGACGTTGAATTGCGCCGAAATGAACGACCTGAATTCTTGGTCATCTGCGTCCATTTTAGCTTTCGGCGCAGCAGAATTCGCATTGTTTAGCATTCGTCCCTTGGATGCGACGTTGCCTGAGCGCGCGCGGATCTCTTCCTTCCCGTGTCGCGCTGCCAATCGAACGAGCGGATGCACTTTAACCAGATGCGCTTTGAGTCTGCGTGCCAGCTGCAGCGCGATTTTTTTCGTTACCATACCCATTGCCCCATCATGGAATCTGCACACGAATGCTGGAAATAAACGTCAGATCGCACCTATGTTCGAACGCCTATTGCTCACGGCGCTCCAGGCATCGATGAGATTCCGAACTGACATCCGTGGATCAAATGTCTGAAGTCCCAATGCAGCCTGCACCTCTCGCGAAACTAAGGCGCTCCTCCGGCGGCGTTCGATCGCCTCTCTTGCACGCGTCCACGCCGCAAGGTGCGTCACTCTTGCGGCTGAAGAAAGCATAATAGTATTGCTGCCATCATTCTTTGCATAATATTCCCCAACGACAGTGTCTTTCAACTTGAAGCTTGATAAGTGAGTTGCACAGACCCTGATCAGAAAGTCATAATCTTCTAATTTGTCGAGTTTCTCATCAAACGAGAGCACCTCATTATCAACCCGGTCGCGGTCAATGACGAAACTGTGGATGGGACAAAAATTATCAATGAAAAGATCTACCACTCCGTCGCCTTTAAATCTGTTTTGCTGACGTTGGCATATGATGGTATCCTGAAATACATCTACGAACTTCATCACAACTTTGCCAAACGCGATGGCACAACCACTTTCTTGAAGCTCGCGAATGAGCCTTGTGTAACCGTCATGATACATCACATCGTCGTAGTCGAGGATCGCAATGTATCGTCCCTTTGAACTTTCTATCCCGAAGTTGAGGAGGGCTGAGCGCGCGTCCTTAGGCTCTCCCGCTGTGAAGTTCCAGACATCAAACCTCACGGTAGGATCAAGTTGGAGCAATGGCTGCAGGCCAGCAAGAATTGCCTCAGTTTCTGCGCTACTGAATCTCTGCGTGACGAGATTTATCGTGAGTGGCCGGAAGTCCTGGGAAATCAGAGAGAAGATTGCACGCTTCAGTTCTGCCAAGCGCTCTGGGTCGTGAAGCCTGACAATCACATCTAACCTATCAGCCTCAGGGCGATTGTTTCGGACAGGATTGCTCGTCATTGTCTACCACCGTGCGCGCGCGAAATGAAAGCCATGATCGAACGTCACGACAGAGGGCACCTCATTTACCGGATCCACCTTTGGGATCTTCGAGAGATCTATGCCATGCTTGGCTCCTTGCTCCATCAGACGTTTCTCGAACTGCGCCCCGCCCCACTTCCGAGCAAGCGTAATTCCCGCTGCAAGGAAACGTGCGTGAACTTGAAGATTGAATGACCGATCATGGGTTGGGTGAAAGAAGAGAGCCCTCGGACAAATCTTGACTTTGAAACCCGCTGCATACGCTCGCCACGAGAGATCCACATCTTCACAGTACATGAAGAAGCTCTCATCAAAGCCCCCGATCGACTGATATATTCGACGAGAAATAAGGAGGCATGCACCTGAGGCCCAAGGAGTATCGAACTCGACAGGATCATAGTTCTTCGGGTGCTCGACGGGAAATTGGACGCCCTCTACAAGTGCGCAGTCGTTAGAGCCTTGCGCCATTGCCAGAAGCGCCTTGATTGCCTCCGGTTCAAGCATACCGTCAGGATTGAGAGCCAAATAGTAGTTCGTCTTTGCATCTGAGAAGGCTGCTCTCATAAGGCGATTGTGACCCGCACCGAAGCCAACATTTCCGACTGGATCAAGCCTTGTAAGAAAGGGAAATTGACTGACGTCAGCCGCGGAGGGATCGCCGTTATCGATCAAGAATACGGAGAATTCGTTTTCCTCACCTAACTCTCGAAGCGCGATATGGGCACTGTTTAAGCAACGAGTAAGATCTTCAGGCGGATTATTGTAGGTGACAATGCCTAATGCAATTTTTGTCGGCTGCAGGGATTGTGTCAAACCAAGAGCTCTGGCACGCTTCTCATTTTTACTCTCGATCCATTCCAGTGAGGGGGCTCGCCCCTCAGGAAGGCCGTGAGACAAATAATGCGCTAAGGGATCCAATCCGGTCGTCTTAACGTCAGAGTATTCTGCCAAGTACCACGTTGGATTAAACAGTGGATCAGGCTTCCGTCTCTCTGCGGAACCGAACGTCAAGTAGTGAGCCAAAGGCTCCATTCCGGACTCAATAACGTCAGAGTACTCAGCAGCGTACCATTTCGGATCGAAGAACGGATTAGGTTTCCGTCCCTCTGCAGAGCCACGCTGGAGATAATGAACCAAAGGTTCTATTCCGGAAGCTGCCACGTCCGGATACGTAGCAGCATACCATTTCGGATCGAAGAGCGCGTTGGGCTTTTTGCCTTTCTTGGACCCGATAGTCAGATAGTGAACTGCGGCGTCTAGTTCGGACGGCTTGGCTTTGGCAAGCTTCGGCTGCTGTCGCAGGTAGCTCTGTTGGTCAAAGAGCTTGGCAGCGACGATCTTTCTCGCCTGTTGCAGCGTCTTTTCGAACTCAAGTTTGAGCCTTCTGCGCTCCGCCAAGCGACGCGTCAGCTGCAGGGTGACGGTCCACCAAACGGCACGCGAAACCTTGTACAGCAATGGCTTTTTCTTCAAGACTGCAACAAGTTCATCTAATCCGATGCCCCGTTCCAGACGAGTTTGCTCAGAAACCTGAGCGATTTTACGTTCCAGATCCCGTATCCGCTTTTGACGCTTTCTAAGCTCTTCTGAAAGAGCCCTCACATGCTCATCCGTTTGCCGTTTCACCTCGTCATACTGCAACTGTGCAGCTACAGTTTCGCCGCGAGCAACCGCGACCTCCGCATGGGCCGTCGCAGCCTCTGCCCGCGCTTCGGCTACTTGTAGTATCGGTAAATCGACGCGGTCGGTATCGATATAAATACTAGACGCGACCTCATTCTCCGGCAGGCTCGACTTGCCAGCATATATGATAGAGTACAAAGCGCGCGGAACGCCACTCGACTGCTCCAAGTGGTCGTCGCCGCGCTTCTCATATGTTATGAGGTTGACACCACCATTTTGCTCAGCAGCAATGACTGAGCCTAAGAGAGGACGCTGCCGGAATATTTTTACTTCAGAGAAGTGCCGGTTCAGGAGATCCAAGAATTCAGGCTGTGAGAGCTCATGGACATGAAATGGGTTTGCTGGACGCCCGGATGGTGAATAAACATCGCGGTCGGGAGTTGAGATTAGCAGCGAGCCATTGGGCCGCAAAATTCGGCCAACTTCAGAGAGGAATTCATCATGCTCAAAGAAATGCTCAAGCGTCTCGAACGAAACAACAATGTCGATTGAAGCACTCGGAATCGGCGGCTTCCGAGCGTCTCCTTGAACAAACTTGAGGTTCGGATATGGGTAAGACTGAGTAGCATGCGCGACCGAACCGTGATCTATTTCCACGCCGATCACACTCTTCGCCACCTGAGACAGCAAAGCAGACCCATAACCTTCACCGGATGCTATGTCCGCAACGTCTTTTCCGCGACACAGGTCCCTCGCCATCAAGTAGCGATGGATGTGCTCAAATGCTATCTGCCCTTCAACCGCAGAGGTAAACCTCTCACCAGTGAAATCTAATGCTTTCACTGAGTGCTCCGCTTTAAAGATCTCGCCCAACTCTTCGCCCCACTCTAAGGTATATTAACACTCCAATTGCGGAAATCGACTCAGCTCGCCTGAGCAATTCGAAGCAAGTATTCTCCATAAGTGCTCTTAGAGAGTTTAGAGGCAAGGTTTATCAGTTGCTGAGTGTCGATCCAGCCTGCGCTGTAGGCAATTTCTTCCGGGCAAGCGATCCGGAATCCTTGGCGCTTCTCCAAAGCGCGAACGAACTCAGCGGCCTCGACGAGGCTGTCCGGAGTTCCGGTATCGAGCCAGGCGTAGCCGCGGCCCATCAGCTCGACCTGGAGTTGGCCCATTTCCAGATACACGCGGTTCACATCCGTGATCTCGAGTTCCCCGCGGGCAGAAGGCTTCAAATTGGCCGCGATGTCGACGACCTGATGATCGTAGAAATACAGGCCCGTCACTGCCCAATTGGAGCGAGGGGCTTTCGGCTTCTCCTCGATGGAGATTGCCCGGCCGCTGCGGTCGAATTCGACGACACCATAACGCTCGGGGTCGGTCACATGATAGGCGAAAACAGAGGCGCCAGACGTGCGGCTGACCGCGGAGCGTAAGAGGTCCGTCAGGCCATGACCGTAATAGACATTATCGCCGAGGATCAGGACCGACGGACCGCCCGCGACAAATTCCGCCGCGATAATGTAAGCTTGGGCGAGCCCCTCCGGCCTAGGCTGCTCCGCATAGGACAGGCGGATGCCCCACTGCTCACCGCTCCCGAGCAACTGCCGGAAGCGCGGTAGGTCATCCGGTGTCGAGATGATTAGGATATCGCGGACGCCAGCGAGCATCAGCGTGGTCAACGGATAATAGATCATCGGCTTGTCGTAGATGGGTAGCAACTGCTTCGACGTGACATACGTCATCGGATGCAGTCGTGTTCCGCTGCCGCCCGCCAGAATGATACCCTTCATCGTTTCGTCTCCTTGGATGTCAGGAATCTCCCGTAGGAGTCCCTGTTTCCAATCGTTGTTCTATGGAAAGTAGGCCGGCAATGCGGCGAGCAGCGGCTGCTGCCTATCTTTGTCCGACAGAACAGCATCGGCCGGCGCGACAGGCCAATCAATGCCGAGTGACGGATCGTTCCAGCGCAGCCCGTGATCATGTGCGGCAGAGTAATAGGCTGAGACCTTGTACACGATCTCTGTATCGGGCTCGAGCGTGCAGAAGCCGTGAGCGAAGCCAACCGGCACGAAAAGCTGCAAACCATTTTCGGCGGATAGCTCCACAGTCACATGCTTGCCGAAGGTCGATGACGAATGCCGGATGTCGACCGCGACATCGAGGATCCGGCCGCGCACGACCCGAACGAGCTTGGCCTGCGCAAACGGCTCACTCTGGAAATGCAGACCTCTGATCGTCCCGACCGCGGCCGAGAGCGAGTGGTTGTCCTGCACGAACTCCACATCGATCCCCGCTTCGGCAAAATGCTGCCGGTTGTAGGTTTCGGAAAAGAAGCCGCGCTGGTCACCGATGCGCCGCGGATTGACGATCTTGACATCCGGCAACACCGTTGTCTCCACTCTCAGCACCCCGTCACTCCTCAATCTCTGCTGTCCTCTCAAGCGCGAGGCTCGAGCGAGCACGTCCTTTGAACTAAGAGTCTCAGCTTAGACCGCGATCCCGAGCCGTTCGCCCTGATACACGCCGGAACGAACGCGCTCCCACCACGCCGGATTGTCGAGATACCAGGAGACGGTCTTCCGGAGGCCGGTCTCGAAGGTCTCGGCCGGCCGCCACCCCAACTCGCGCTCGATCTTGGTGGCGTCAATGGCATAACGCAGATCATGGCCCGGCCGATCGGTCACGTAGGAAATCAGTTTCTCCCGTGGCCCGATCGCATTGCTCGGCACCATCTCATCTATCAACTGACAGATGGAGCGCACGACATCGATGTTCGTGCGCTCGTTCCAGCCGCCGATGTTGTAGTTCTCACCTACCCTGCCCTTTTCGGCCACGAGGATCAGCGCCTCGGCGTGATCCTCCACATAGAGCCAGTCGCGCACATTCTCGCCCTTGCCGTAAACCGGCAGAGGCTTTCCCTCGAGCGCATTCAGGATCATGAGGGGAATGAGCTTCTCAGGGAAATGATACGGCCCATAATTGTTGGAGCAGTTGGTAATCAGGGTCGGCAGGCCATAGGTGTGGTGCCAGGCGCGCACGAAATGGTCCGATGCAGCTTTGGAGGCTGAGTACGGCGAGTTCGGTTGGTACGGATACTCCTCGTGGAAGAACCCTTCCTCGCCCAGGGAGCCGAAGACTTCATCGGTCGAGATGTGATGGAAGCGGAAGGCATCCCGGCGCGCAGCGTCCAGCGTGTTCCAGTAAGCCAAGGCCGCTTGAAGCAACGTGAAGGTGCCGACGACATTGGTCTGCACGAACTCCCCCGGGCCGTCGATCGAGCGGTCGACATGGCTCTCAGCCGCAAGATGCATGATCACGTCCGGCTGGTATTCACCGACCACAGCCTGCATCTTCTTGGCATCAGCGATATCAGCCCGCATGAAACGATAGCGGTCACTGCCGGCAACGGATTGGAGGGAATCGAGGTTGCCCGCATAGGTGAGTTTGTCGACGACGAGGACCTGGTGCGGCGTGCTCGAAATAAGCTTGCGGACGACGGCCGATCCGATGAATCCGGCGCCCCCGGTGACCAAGTATCGCTTTGCCATGACCCCTGCTCTTTTCTGTCCCCAATTGCCGCGCAAACCCCACCATCCGGCACGGGCGCCCCGCTTTTTCCATCTTCGGCAGGGTACTAGCCTATAATGGTAATATCGTCCACGGCTTACGGACTTACCGCGACCCAAGGGGCAATAAGCCACATTCAAGAGGCCTATTCAATCTTAGGTAGAGAGCCGGATCTCTGCTTCGTCTACTGCCTCGATTGGAAATAGCGCCCAGCTTCCTTGCGGATCCGCTCCAGCACGGGGTGCTCCTCGACCTGGCGGTAGGCGGACAGGATCCTGTCCGCACCATAGAGCTCCCGCAGGCGCTTCCAGGCTTCGGCCATGTGCACCACCCGCTTCTCCTCGTCGATGCTCCGCGACTTGCGATGGTAGACGAAGGTGTTGGTCGCCACGGCGAGTTCGAAGCCGGCGGCCAGAGCCCGCAAGCAATAGTCGTTCTCCTCGCCGTAGAAGAGCTTGAAATTCTCCTCGTCGAAGAAGCCGATGCTCTCGATAACCTCCTGCTTGATGCCGAAGCAAAAGCCGTGGACCAGCGGCACGCGCGGCAGGAGATCCGCATCGCTCCAGGCTTCGCAGGCCCTGTCGAGATCGGCGGGCGTCGTGCCCTTCGGCAAGGTGTTGATTGCGGTGTTTTTTCCAGTGGCCTTGATGTGGGGAATGGATTGAGCGCCGGCAGCATTCGAGAGCGGACCGACAATGCCGACCCTCTCGCTTCGATTGGCGGCTTCGAGAAGCTTCAGGGCCCAATCCGGGCTGACAATGGTGTCGCTGTTCAGCAGAATGCGAAAGGCCGCGGTTCCGGCGGCAAGGCCGCGATTGGCCGAGCGTGTATAGCCCAGGTTCTCCTCATTCTCGAGCAGAGTGACCTGATTCCTGTCCTTCGCGAACTCACGCAGGTAGGAGGTCGTTTCCTCATCGGAGCGATCATTGACGACGATGATCCTGTGGTTGGGCAGCAAACAGACCCAAGCCGCCTCCAGGCAGACGCGAACATCCTCCAAGGCGTTGTGGACACATACGACGATATCGATAGAGGCTTCGGTCAAGGGCGCCAGCCGCTGGCTCTTAACCTCGGCGAAGGTGCATCCCGTCGACGGACTGGAGAGAGTGCCCAGTTTCAAGAGCATGTCCGGGATCACCAGAGCCCGGGCAAAACTGTGCCGGAAGTAGGCAAAATCCTCATGATCCCGGACAGATGCTCCTTGCGGCAGCAGAGGAACAATCCGGAGATCGGGATATCGATAATTGACCCACGCAAGACCGAGTTGGTCGCGACGGCTGAAAGCTTCGATCTGTTGCCACCACAGATGAAGGGCATCCGCTGTTTCCCGCTTCCTGAGGGGAACGATCATGAAGCCGGTTTCGAACAGCGGTTGCTTGAGGGGCAAACCGGCCTTCCTGTAATGCTCGACCTGCCTGTCAATGAGCTTCGAGGCATCCTTCTTGAGCCGCTTGCAGGCCTCAGCCTCGTCATAGAAGCAGGCGCGATGCGGATGCGGGACCAGGCCGAGATCGGCATTCTGATGCTCGATCAATTCGACATAGCGATGGATATCGCCCTTCAGGACAATATTGGCATCGAGCCAGACCGCGATCTCATGGGTGGTAAAGAGCTCATGCGGGTGCGTCTTGACCCAGCGGGCGACCCTCGTCGGATCGGGATGGAAGTACGGCGCGGAACGCATCTGCCAAACGCCATAATCGTTCCGCGGGCGATCCGTGAAGCACACGTAGTCAACATTCGGATCGATGCGCTCCGGGAGCAGCAGGCTGTCGTACTCACCGAAGATGGCCGTGTAGACGACAATCCTTCGCCCTCCCGCGCCAGAGGAGCGATAGACCGAAATCTGCTGCGCGATTTCGTCTTTCACATCCCAGCGATTGTCGAACAAAGCCTGGGCGGCCCGCCTCGGCAACCTTGTCGCTAAAATGTCCTTGGTTCGATCAAGACTGCGCTGCACCCCTGCAGCCACGCCAGGAAGACGCCTGGCCAGCAGGCGTAAGGGACGTGTCACTGTCCAGGACAAGGAGCTCCGCAGCCCGTTGATCTCCGTTCGTAGTTCCCGGATCGTGGCATTAAGCTCAGCGATCTCGTCCCTTTGTCGTTGGACTTGCTCCTGCAAGGAGACGGCATCCGCTACAACGCTCGTGTCGGTGCCGTGGGATGTAGAATGCAGAGCATCCTGGGTCATGTGTCCGAGACCTTGCCGCTCATAACCCGCGAGCCCGTCCCGGGACGGCATGAGATTGCTGAGCCCGAGACGAGCAAGCTGTTCGCATCAGTTTCATGCCCATCATCCTTGCCCTCTCTGACAGCATGCCAGGATCACCCGTCCTTCGCATCCGTGCCCGTGGAGGCGGCGTAGGTTTCGATGACCTCCTCTATGGGTCCGAATGCTTTGATCTGGCCGTGTTCCAGGAGAAGTCCCTTGTTGCAGATTTCGCGCAGCACCTTGTTGGAGTGAGACGCCAGGACCAGAAGTTTCGACTCCCGTGCAAAGCTCTCCAGCTTTTCGTTCGCTTTCTTCAAGAAGCGGGCATCGCCTGTGGCCACGACCTCGTCCAGCAGCAGGATGTCCGTCTCGACATGAGTCGAGATAGCAAAGGCCAGGCGCGCGCGCATGCCGGACGAATAGGTCCGCATCGGCAGATCGAGGAAATCGCCGAGTTCGCTGAACTCAGCGATAGTATCGGCCTTTTTCTTCAACTCGGCCTTGCTCATCCCGAGATACAGACCGCGGATGAATATATTGTCGTAGCCGGTCGAATCTACATCGAGACCGAAGCTGAGGTTCAACAGCGGCGCCACGCGTCCCTGGATGGTCACCCGTCCATGCGTCGGCACGTAAAGTTTGGCCATCACGCGCAGGAGCGTAGACTTGCCGGCGCCGTTATGGCCCAAAAGGGCTAGGCGGTCGCCCGGCCCGAGCGTGAGCGACAATTGGTCGAGCGCTCTCACAACCATCTGGCCCGATTGGCCGGAGGCAAGCTGCCCGCCGATGGGCTTGTCATCAGACGACGGTCGACGCCTTTCAGATTTCGTGGCCTGGACCGGAAATTCCAACGTTATGTTTTCGAGTTTGATCAGCGCCATCGTTCGACCTCAAACCCAGAAGGCAATCCGCCGACGCCAATGGGCATAAACCGGTACCATGATCCCCCAACCGATGACCGTGATCGCCAGAGTCACGACCCAGATCAGGAAATTCGGAGCCTGCCCCAGCAGCGGTGCCCGCAATACTTCGATAAAATAAAAGAAAGGATTGAAATCCACGAAGATCGTGCGAAATCCAGTGGCGTCTTCCGGATACCAGAGGATCGGCGTCACGAAGAACGCAAGACGCATCGCATTCGGGACCAGTTGCCCCAGGTCTCGATAGCGAACGTTGATGAGGCCGAGTAGAAGGCCAACCCAAATTCCGTTCAGCAATACGATCGCCAGCGCTGGCAGAATCAGGATGATGTTCGGGAATGGCCACACCCGGAAAATCGCAAGAACCGCGACATACACAAGGGAGTTGAAGCCAAGGATGACGAGATTCTTCCAGAGGAGCTTATAAATATACACCGTCCTCGGAACGGGAATCTCCCGAATGGCAGCGGCATTGCTCGCGAAAGAGTCCTTGCCCTCGATGACCAACGCCTGCAGGAAGCCCCAAATCATGTAGCCTGTGACGAGATGGGGGATATAGTCGGACATGGGGCGTGCCATGATCCCGCCGTACAGTGTGCCGATACAGGTCGCCACAAACGCTAGGCTGAGCGTGTTCCAGAACGGTCCGATGCGTGAACGGCGATGGCGTGTCTGCACGTCCCGCCAACCCAGCGTCATCCACAATTCACGCCAACGCCAGCCGTCGCGAACCTCGCGCAACACCTCCAACATTTTCGAACCGTCGGTTCTCAACTTCGCTTCCTTGATCCGTTCTTGGTGCTTGAGTTGTCGATCCGGGACACGAAGCCGGCTTTAATCTAAAGCCGGGCCCAGACACTCAAGGTGTCGGCCTTTCGCCCCGGATGCCACGACATCCAGAGGTTTACGCCTTGACTACATTGCCCCGCACGCCGAGGTACCGTCCACGCGTATCGACGATGAGCTTGGCGTGCTTCTCGATGGTGTCGTAGTTGAACCTGTCGTGGTCCGTCGCCAGCAGCACCAGATCGTAGCCGGCCAGCGTCTCCGGAGTCAGCTCGACACTTTCGAGATCGAAAGAGTAGCGCCGCATCTTGGGGAAGCTCGGAACGTGTGGATCGCTGTAAGCGATCTCCGCTCCCTTGGCCTGAAGCAGGGTCATCAGCTCGACGGACGGCGACTCCCGCATGTCGTCGACGTTCTTCTTATAGGCGATGCCGAGGACGAGAATCTTGCTGCCGCGGATCGGCTTCTCGCGCTCGTTCAGAGCATCCGCGATCTTCTCGACGACCCATTCCGGCATCGTGCTGTTGATCTCACCGGCAAGCTCGATGAAGCGCGTGTGCAGGCCGTACTCGCGCGCCTTCCAGGTCAAGTAAAACGGATCGATCGGAATGCAGTGACCGCCTAGACCAGGGCCTGGATAATAAGGTACGAAGCCGAACGGCTTGGTCGCAGCCGCCCGAATGACCTCGTGAATATCGATTCCCATCCGATCCGCGATGATCTTCATCTCGTTCACGAGACCGATATTGACCGCGCGATGGATGTTCTCCAGCAGCTTCGTCAGTTCCGCGGCCTGGGTCGAGCTCACCGGGACGACCGTGTTGATCACCTGACCGTAGAGGGCGAGGCCCACTTCAAGGCAGGACGGGGTGCTGCCGCCGCAGACCTTGGGAATGGTGTGTGTCGTAAACTTGGCATTGCCCGGATCCTCGCGCTCGGGCGAGAATACAAGGAACACGTCCTCTCCTACCGTGAAGCCGGCCTTCTCGATCCGCGGGCGCAGCTCTTCCTCGGTGGTGCCGGGATAGGTCGTGCTTTCCAGCGACATGACCTGGCCGGCCCTCAGGTGCGGCAGAAGAGCATCGACGGTGTTCAGCACGAAGCTGAGATCCGGTTCGCGGTATTTGTTGAGAGGAGTGGGAACGCACAGGATGAGCGCATCCACATCGCGCGCCCGCGATAGATCGGCGGTCGGCTCGAATCCGTTCTTGATGGCCTTGGCGATGCCCTCGGAGCCGATATGCTCGATATAGGTCTGTCCCTGCTTCAGGATATCGACTTTGCTCTGATCGATATCGAAACCGACAACCTTGTATCCGATCTCGGAATACCGAAGAGACAGCGGCAGACCGACATAGCCCAGTCCGACGATACCGATCACAGCGGTCTTGTCGTTCAATCTTTTCAGCAGCGTGTCTTTGTGCATCGGAAATCTCGGCTTCAGGCGCGTGGGATCGCGCGATCCTTCTATAAGGGGATTGACCCAACCCGCATACCTCCGGAAAGCGCCATAGTGCCGCGCCTTCCGAAACGGAAGATCACCCGGCCAACAAGCCTAGCCAGAGCCCCTCGGACGCCGCTATACCTCTTTGACTCTGCTCCAGCAACCCTGACTCACCGTCGGGTCAACCTGACGCAATGACAGAGACTTGGGGCTTCTCCATACGGCTTATAGCTGTCCATGCGCCGCAGACCTCGCCGTCGGCAAAGGATCAAGTTCACATTGGACCCAGCCCCGACCCTGCGCCCCCCTCGCTTGCCCGCCCCCCGCGATCGATCTACTAGGACGGGTCCGATCCGGAGAATTTGAATGCGCGTCCTGGCCGTGGCGGTCACCTACAATCCAGACACGGACCTGCTGGCCCAGGTCCTGCGATCTGCTACCCCCCAAGTCCAGGGCGTCGTGGTGGTCGACAATGGCTCAGCGAATGCCGGGACCGTGAGGGAGGTCGCGTCAGCCTCTCAGGCACATGTTCTTGCAAATGAAGAGAATCTCGGGATAGCAGCGGCCCAGAACCAGGGTGCGGCCATGGCACGGGCAGAAGGTTACTCGCACATCCTGCTGCTTGACCAGGATACGATCCTGACGCCTGGCGTCGTGGCCGATCTGTCGAACAATCTGGTCGCCCTAGAGAAAGAGCACGGCGGAGTGGCTGCCATCGGGCCAGCTTACTATGAGCTTAACAGCCAGAAGCAGACGCGGGCCTATCGGGCCCATGGACTCCTCCTGTCCCGTCTTTCGCTCGAGGGCCCGGACCATCCCGTAGAGAGCGACTTCATCATTGCTTCCGGCTCCCTGATTCCACTTGCCATTCTGGAGAACGTGGGCGGCTTCAAGGAGGACCTGTTCATTGACCTTGTCGATGTGGAATGGTGTTTCCGGGCCAAGGCGGCAGGGTATAAGAGCTTTCTGTCCCCCACGGCTAAGGTGGATCACCACCTCGGCAGCGGAACAATAGAAGTCGGCAGGCGCCAGATTGCCGTCCATGTCCCGATCAGAAACTACTACTGGGTCAGGAACGCGTTGTGGTTGGCACGCCAGCCCTACACGCCCTCGGCCTGGAAACTTTATTTCATTAGCCGAAGCATGGGTTTCCTGGCTGCCTACACGACCCTCGTCGACAAAAGAATCTTAAGGCTACAACTCATCTGCCGAGGGATCTGGGACAGCTTCACCGGACATCTCGGTCGGCTGAACCAGGGAAAAGCTTAATTTTCAGATCCTTAGCCGGCTTCTGTGCTCAGCCCATTTGCCGCCCCGCCTCAGCCAGTCCCCAAGCAAGCAGACTCTCAGCGCGCTCCGGGGTCGTAGCCTCCACGTAAACCCGCAATTCCGGCGCATTACCGGAAGGCCGGAAGTGCACGACCTCGCCATTCTTCGCTGTAATCCGCAATCCATCGCAGGAATTGACCCCGGCCACACCTCCTAGAGGAGTCATCAGTTCGGAGAGAAATGCCCCATCCTGCTGCAACCGGGAAACAAAGGCAGTGCTCTTGTCCGTCGCCACGTTCTGCAGACGGTTGCTGGCCGCCGCCTTGAAGGCAAAGGTGGCTCCGATTTCGGCGAGAGGCTTGCCCTGCGTGACGATCTCGCTGAGAACGCAGAGAATGGGCAGCATGGCATCCCGGGTGGGAAGCACCGCCAACTGACGGCCATTCCGTACAATGTCTGAACCAAGTAGGACACCGCCATTGGCCTCGAAGCCGAGGACAGCCCGCCCCCCTGCCTCAGATGCCTCCACCATGCCCTCGATGACGTAAGGGGAACCGACCCGCGTGCGGATAACAGTCTTGAATGCGCCGCATGCCTCCAGGGCGGAGTTGGAGGTCACGGGTGTAACGATCGCGTCTGCTCCCAGAGCCTTGGCCGTGATCGCACCAACCAGATCGCCGCGCAGAAAGGCGCCGTTTGCATCGGAAGTCAGGGGACGGTCCGCGTCGCCATCGGTCGAGACGATGGCATCGAGCCTCTGCTCCCCGGCCCACTGCCGCGCCAGAGCCTCGTCCTCTTCACGCAGTGCCTCGGTATCGACCGGGATGAAGCTCGTCGCCCGCCCCAGCGGCACTGCCCGAGCCCCAAGATCCTCGAGCATTTCGACGATGACATCGCGGGCCACCGAGGAATGCTGGTAGACACCGACAGTAAGACCCGCCAGCGCCCCTGTCCCGAAGAAGTCGCGGTAGCGGGCCTTGTAGGCATCGATCAGATTGATGTCGGGCGTCTGGGCATGAAAGGTGCTGGCGCTCTCGGGCACAGACGTGATCTCGAGCTTGGCATGCCATGCCAGGATGGCAGCCTCATCCTTCTTATCGATCTCCCCCTGAGCCCGATAGAATTTCAGCCCGTTACGGTCCTCCGGAATGTGGCTTCCGGTGACCATGATCGCCGGGATGCCGAATCGCATGCCGTGATAGGCCAGCGCCGGCGTGGGAAGAGCGCCGCAATCGAGCGGGGTGAGCCCTGATTCGCGCAGGGCTGCACAGCAGAGCTGGGCAATGCTCGGGCTGCTCTCGCGCAGGTCCCGTCCAACCAGCACGACATTCTGGGATGCCGCCGCCGAGCCGTCCGCCTTGAGCATCTCGGCGAAAGCGCGAGTATAGGCGATAGCCGGAACGCCATTCAGCTCGACGACAAGCCCTCGCAGCCCGCTCGTGCCGAATTTCAGGGACGGCGGGATGATGGCTGGATGCATGTCCATAAGGGATTGCCTGTCTGTAACCTGGGCGTTCGATGCCGCGCCTCAATCAAAGGGCGGCTTTCTCCGACGTTCGATCATGAGAATAGTTCCGAGCGCGGCGGTCCAAGTCAACGCACCCCATTGGCTCGAACGGATCACTCGGATGGGGGAGGCAATGACCTGACCTACCCCAAAGGCATTGCAGGCTTAGGCCTTAAGGTTGCCCACAGAGGATCCTAAACCTTTTCCCAGGAGGAAGATGCCTCCGATCGCCGCAAGGCATCCAGGATGCGCATGTTCAGGATGGCATCCTCCAAGCCATAGACCAGAGGCGCAGTGCCTCGGATCGCCTGACTGAAAGCCTCGCCCTGAAGCCCATACTGATCCACCACAGAAAACTCGATGGCGCGGGCCGATTGATTGCCGTGCGCGCTGCCATCGTCGACGAAGATGCGGGTCGGCTTGTCCGGCGGCGCATTGAAGGGGATCTCGATCTCGATCCGCCCCTTCGTTCCGAAGATCTGGACCCGCTGATACGGCACGGACTGGGTCGAAACCGTGAAGGACAATTGCCGACCATTTCCGAAATCCATCAGGGCACTGGTGGTCCGATCGACGCCGAAGGCCGGGTCACGATCCATGAGCGTGACGACGCGAAGGGGTTCGGCCTCAAAGAAGTAACGCCCTGCGACGACGGCATAGCAGCCGATGTCGAGGAGCCCTCCCCCGCCGATATCGGCTTTGTTGCGAATATTCGCGGGATCGACATTGAAGTATGAGAAGCTGATCTGAATGGCGCGCAGATCTCCGATCTCGCCGCTTCGGATCACGTCACGGGCGCGATGCCATTGCGGATGGTGGCGGACCATGAAGGCTTCGGCGATCAGCACCTGAGATGCAGCCTGCCCGAGCTGCTTCGCCTCGTCGGCCGTGATGGCAATCGGTTTCTCGCATAAGACATGCTTGCCGGCGGCAGCGGCCGCCAAAGTCATCGGCACATGCAGATGGTTGGGCAGCGGATTGTAGATCGCCTCGATCTCGGGATCGGCAAGCAGCGCTTCATAGGAACCGTAAGCCTTCGCGATCCCGAGTTCCGCCGCCATATCGCGGGCGGACGCCTCGTCTCGGGAGGCGACGGCAATGACATCGCAGAGCGGGCTTTTCATCATGCCCGGAACGACCTTCACGCGTCCTATCTTCGCGGTGCTTAAGATTCCCCAACGGACCGGCTGCATGGTGCTCTCCTCATGTTTCGATATCTGTTGATAGGGCTGCGATCTCAAATCGCGGACCGTCGCAGAGATTTGTAATCCTTATGCAGAACCGGTCCGGTCGTGTCGCGCTCCAAAAGGGTCAGTGGCAGGCGAAGATTCCAATCCTCCGGCTTCATGTCGTTCCGGATCAGCTTCATGAGAACGTCGGCACCTGTGCGCCCCAGCTCATACAGGGGCTGCCGGAACGTGGTGAGCGTGGGTTCGGTGTAATCGGCAAACTCGATCCCATCGAAGCCGACGACCGAGACATCCTGCGGAACGCGGATCCGTTCCTCCCGGACGCGCTTGATGAAGCCGATGGCACTCTCATCGCAAGCGGCGAAAATTCCGGTCGGGCGATCCTTCATCGTCAGGAAGGATTCTGCGGCGGCGACACCGGTCGAGAACACGAAGGGCCCCTCCCAACGCACGAAGTCGTCCTGGCTGAAGCCGGCCGCGGCGATCCCCTCTCGGAATCCTCGAAATCGCTCGTGTTCAATGATTGAACTCGGCGTCCCCGAAATGTAACCGAACCTGCGGTGCCCGAGTTGCGCCAAATATTCAACCGCTCGGCGGGATGCCTCGCGATCCTGAACGACCACGTTCGGGATCTTGTCGTCATCGATGGCAGCACACATGGCGACGATCGGCAGTCCGGATTCTCTCATGTCGCGGGCGCCGTTCGCCGGAATGTAACCCGTCAGCAGAAGAACGCCGTCCACCTGCCGAGACAGGGCGAGATCGACATAGCGGGCCTCACGCTCCCTGCGGTTGTCCAGATTGCCGATGATGATGCCGTAGCCCGACTGCGTCAGTTCATCATCGACACCGCGAAGGATCTCGGCGAAGACCGGATTGGTGAGTCGCGGCGCCACCACCAGCACGTTCATGGTGCGGCGGGTGCGCAGTTTCTGTGCGGTGCTGTTCGGAATGTAGCCGCTGCGGCGCACGGCCTCCATCACGAGATCGTGCGTTTTCTGCCTTACCTTCTCCGGTTCTGACAGCACCCGGCTGACCGTTGCCGTCGACACCCCGGCAAGTCGAGCCACATCGGCGATGCGTATCTCCTTCACGGAACGCCACCTTTTTCGACTCATGCAGGTTACCTCAGTACCCTTGGCAAGATATGTTACCTTCTCTCATAGGAAATAACTTACATCAACTAGTGTCTTGACTAATCTAAAAAGCCACTACAACCTATATCGCAAGATGTAATCGATTACAAAAATCGATAAAACGCTTCTGGGGAGGAAGCCATGAGCATGAAGACACGCGTTTCCGCGTATACCCTTTCTATTGCCCTACTCTGCAGCACCGGAGCCTTCGCACAGCAAAAGGCCGAGGTTCTTCACTGGTGGACATCCGCCGGTGAATCCGCATCCGTGAAGGTCTTCGCGGATCAGTTCACCAAGGCCGGCGGCACCTGGGTCGACAACGCCATCGCGGGCGGCGTCAATGCCCGCACGGCGGGCATCAACCGGATGGTGGGCGGCAATCCCCCGACCATGATGCAGTTCAACACCGGCAAGCAGTTCGACGAGCTTGTCAGCAATGACCTGGTACGTGACGTCGATGCCCAGGCAAAAGCAGGCAAGTGGCGGGAGATTATGCCCAAGCCCATCGTCGAGGCGGCGGTCCGCAACGGCAAATTCTACGCCGTCCCGGTCAATATCCACGGCCAGAACTGGATGTTCTACAACACCAAGATCTTTGCGGACGCCGGCCTGCAGCCTCCGAAGACCTTCCCCGAGCTGATCGAGACTGGCGAGAAGCTCAAAGCTAAGGGCGTCATCCCGCTCGCCCTTGGCGGTCAGCCGACCTGGGAACACAATCTGTTCCGGGCTGTGCTTGTGGGCAACGGCGGTGCCGAGATGTTCCGTCAGTTTTACGGCGTCCGCAAACCGGATGTATTAAAGGATCCGAAATTCAGGCAAACCGTCGAGCTCTTCGGCAAGATGCGCGGCCTTGTCGATCCCGGCAGCCCCGGACGCAACTGGAACGACGCCACCGCCCTCGTGATCACCAACAAGGCAGCGATGCACTTCAATGGCGATTGGGCGAAGGGCGAGTTCACGGCAGCAGGCCAGACGCCCGGCAAGGAATATGGCTGCACCCTCGTGGGAGACAGCCCCAAAGAAGTGATCGGCGGTGACGTCTTCGTCTTCCCGGCGACCAAGGACAAGGCTGCGCTTGCGACCCAGGACAAGCTGATCGAGGTTCTCCTCGATCCGAGCACCCAGCTTGCCTTCAACATCAAGAAGGGCTCGATCCCGGTGCGCATGGATGTGGACGTTTCCTCCATGGACGTCTGCGCCCAGAGGTCCAACGCAGTGCTGAAGGATCCGGCCAACCAGGTCGAGGCGATGGAGCTGTTGAGCCCTCCGAATTACTCGGGCGCCATTCAGGACGCCGTCACGCAGTACTGGAACACCCCGAACATGTCGGTCGATGCCTTCATCGAGAAGGTTACCAACGCCATGCGGGATGCAACCTGACGAACAACAGCCTCGCCCCTGCCTGCAGGGGCGAGGCTTCGGTCACGGATCTTGAAGCATTCTGAATGGAGCCTGTCTGGTGGATACCATCTCGATCCGCGCTCCCGGCGTTAGCCCGAGCGGTACGAAGGTCCGACGCAGCGTACGGACACGCCTGCCCGCCGCCATAGCCCTTCTGCCAACCGCGCTCATTGTCCTTGTCGTCTACATTGGCTGCATGCTCTGGACTGTGCGGCTCTCGTTCACGAGTTCGACTCTCCTGCCCAAGCTCGACTGGTTTGGCCTGACGCAATACACCCGCCTCTTTGCCAATGACCGCTTTCTCACCTCGGCCGAGAATATCGTCATCTTCGGCGCGCTGTTCATCTCGGGCTGTCTTATCATCGGCTTCCTGCTCGCGGTCTTCATCGATCAGAACGTGCGCGGCGAAGGCCTTTTCCGCACGATCTTTCTCTATCCATTCTCCATGTCCTTCGTCGTCACCGGCGTCGCGTGGCAATGGTTCCTCAATCCCGGCCTCGGCCTGCAAAAGCTCGTGCGCGATATGGGTTTCGAGACCTTCACCTTCGACTGGCTCGTGAATCAGAAGATGGCGATCTACACCATCGTCATAGCCGGGCTCTGGCACGGATCCGGCCTCACCATGGCCATCATGCTCGCAGGCCTTCGTGGAGTGGACAGAGATCTCTGGAAGGCGGCCAAGGTCGATGGCATTCCGACCTGGCGCGTCTATACCTCCGTTGTCCTTCCCCTGCTCCGCCCCATGGTCGTGACAGCCGTCGTGCTGCTCGCAACCGGCGTCGTGAAGCTCTACGACCTCGTGGTCGCCATGACCTTGGGCGGTCCCGGTATCGCCACCGAAGTGCCGGCAAAATTCGTCATGGATCACCTGTTCGAGCGTAACAACATCGGTCTCGGAACAGCCGCCGCGACGATCATGCTGATCACCGTCGTGATTGTGCTGGCCCCTTGGGTCTATGCTCGCTACGTCCGCTCCGAAGGGAGGCACGCATGACCCCCCCAGTGCCTCAGGGCCGTCGCCCGCAACACCTCACAGCAGGCCGCATCGGCGTCTATGCCTTCCTGGTAACGGCAGCACTGTTCTTCCTGCTGCCGCTCTGGATCATGGTCATGACCTCGCTCAAGCCCATGGATGAGATCAGGCTCGGCAACATTCTCGCTGTACCCGCCGCCATGACCTTCGAGGCCTGGAGCAAGGCTTGGTCCTCCGCCTGCACCGGGCTTGAATGCAACGGCATCAGCGTCGGATTCTGGAACTCGGTGCGGATCCTGATCCCGTCGGTGATTTTCTCGATCATCGCCGGCGCCATCAACGGCTATGCCCTGTCGTTCTGGCGGGTCAAGGGCGCCAACGTCATGTTCGGCATCCTGCTGCTCGGCGCCTTCATCCCGTACCAAGTCTTTCTCTATCCCCTGGTGCGGATTTTTTCGCTGACCGGAATCTACAACTCTCTCGCCTGCATCGTTCTGGTGCATGTCATCTTCGGGTTGCCGACGATGACGCTCCTGTTCCGCAATTATTATGCAGGCCTTCCCATCGAGTTGTTCAAGGCGGCGCGCATCGATGGCGGCGGCTTCTGGTCGATCTTCTTCCGGGTGATCCTGCCCATGTCGACGCCCATCATCGTGGTTGCGACGATTCTGCAGGTCACCGGCATCTGGAACGACTTCATCTTCGGCCTGACCTTCGCGGGCCGCGAGAACCTGCCCATGACCGTGCAGCTCAACAATATCGTGAACTCGACGCAGGGCGAGCGCGCCTACAACGTGGACATGGCAGCGACCATGCTCGCGGCACTCGTTCCCCTCGTCGTCTACTTCGTCTCAGGACGCTGGTTCGTCCGCGGCATCGCCGCCGGCGCTGTGAAGGGATAAGGCATGTCGACCGTTTCCGTGCGTGATGTCACCGTCGCATTCGAGGCCGTTCAGGTCTTCGACGGCCTCTCCCTCGATATCGCCGAGGGCGAATTTATTGTCCTGCTCGGACCTTCGGGCTGCGGCAAGTCCACCCTGCTTAATGCCATCGCAGGTCTGCTCGACGTTGCCGAGGGGCAGATCTGGATCAACGGCAAGAACGTGACCTGGGAGGAGCCCAAGGATCGCGGCATCGCCATGGTGTTCCAGTCCTATGCCCTGTACCCGCGCATGAGCGTGCGCGAAAACATGTCCTTCGGCCTGAAGATGGCGAAAACGCCGAAGCCCGAGATAGAGAAGCGTGTGACCAAGGCCGCGGAACTGCTGCAGATCACGCCCCTTCTCGACCGTCGCCCGGACCAGCTCTCCGGCGGCCAGCGCCAGCGTGTTGCCATCGGTCGTGCATTGGTGCGCGACGCCGCCGTGTTCCTGTTCGACGAACCTCTCTCCAACCTCGATGCCAAGCTGAGAAACGAACTCCGGGTCGAGATCAAGCGTCTGCATGCCCGTCTCGGCAAGACCACCATGGTCTATGTCACGCACGATCAGATCGAGGCGATGACACTGGCCGACCGGATCGTGGTCATGAAGGAGCAGAAGATCCAGCAGATCGGCACGCCCGACGAGATCTATCACCGTCCGGCCAACCTGTTCGTCGCGGGCTTTGTCGGATCGCCGCAGATGAACTTCATCAAGGGCCGGATCGAGAACACCGGCGAGGGCCTCAGCTTCCTCGCCGGCGACCGCCGCCTGTCGCTCTCGGCATATCAGTTTTCTGCCTCGCCCTCGGCCGGGCAGGAGGTCGTGCTCGGTGTTCGGCCGGAGCATCTGGAGATTGCGAGTAACGGCACGTGGCCGGGGTTCAAGGTCGACATCGTCGAGCCCATGGGCGCCGACACGGTGATCTGGTGCAGCGATCCTGTCGGCTCGGTCCAGGTGCGTACCACTGGCAGCCGCAAGGCGACACCGGGCGAGAGCCTGACGCTCCACGTCGATCCCACGCAGGTGTCTCTCTTCTCGGCCGAGACCGGCGAGCGCCTGTAACCACACCAACATCGTGACAGACTGCATTGCATGGCCTGTTGCGCCTGCCATCATTTGAACTCTGAGGACCCCATGAGCGTCACGGATAGTCTTTCCATTCAACTCTACACGCTGCGATTCCTGGAGGATCTCGACCTGATCCTCGATACGGTGGCCGATGCCGGCTATCGCCATGTGGAGACAGTCGGCTCGCATCTCGACAAGGCAGCGGAGGTCCGCGCGAAGCTCGATGCCCGCGGTCTCAAGGCCTCCTCCAGCCATGTCAGCATGGCGGCTTTACGCGAGAAGCCCGATGTCATCGTGGATGCCTGCAAGACACTGGGTCTCACGCATCTCTACATGCCGGCCGTTCCGCCGGAGGAGCGGGACATGGCCGCCGACGGCTGGCGCTCGCTCGGCCGTGAATTGGGGCAGATCGCGGAGCGCTTTCAGTCAAAGGGCATCCGTCTCGGCTACCACAACCATCATTGGGAGCTGAAGCCGAAGGACGGCACGAAGACCGCCCTCGAACTGATCTTCGAAGCGGCCGGCTCGAGCCCCCTCACCTGGCAGGTCGATGTGGCCTGGCTCGTGCGTGGCGGCGCCGATCCCGAGGAATGGATCGACCGTTATCGCCGCAGGATCACGGCCGCTCACGTGAAAGACATCGCACCGGCTGGACAAAACGAGGATCAGGACGGCTGGGCCGATGTTGGCTCAGGCGTGCTGAACTGGCGCGAGCTCTGGCGCGTATGCCGCGAGGCCGGCGCCGAATGGATGGTGGTCGAGCACGACAAACCGGCAGACCCGGCCGCGACGGCCCGCAACAGCTTCGCCTTCCTGCGCACTATCGAGGACTAACAATCATGAACTCCCTTAACGTCGGCATCATCGGATGCGGCAATATTTCGGGCATCTATCTTCAGAATATCCCCGCCTATCGCGGCCTTACCCTGCGCGCCTGTGCGGACATGAAGCCGGAGGTGGCGCAGGCTCAGGCGAGCCGGCACGGCGTCGAGGCGCTTTCGGTCGACGAGCTTCTGGCTCGCGATGACATCGATCTCGTGGTCAATCTCACCATTCCAAGCGCTCACTTCGGCGTCTCACTCGCAGCGCTCACCGCCGGCAAGCATGTCTTTTCGGAAAAGCCGCTCGCGGTCGACTTTGAGCAGGGACGCAAGCTCGTCGACGAGGCGGAAGCGCGTGGCCTCTATCTCGGTTGCGCCCCCGACACCTTCCTCGGCGCCGGCGGACGCCTCGCCCGTAATCTCGTCGATGATGGCAAGATCGGGCATATCCTCTCTGGAACGGCGTTCCTGATGTCGCATGGCATGGAGCACTGGCATCCGGATCCGGAATTCTTCTTCAAGCCCGGTGGCGGCCCGATCCTCGACATGGCGCCGTATTATCTGAGCACTCTCATCAATCTGATCGGTCCGGTCCAACGCGTCTTCGCCATGTCGAGCATCGGCTTCCCCGAGCGCATCGTGACATCGGAATCGCCGCGCAAGGGCCATCGCATCCCGGTCGAGACACCGACGCATGTGATGTCGCTGCTCGAATTCGCCTCGGGCGCGCAAGTGACGTTCTGCATGAGCTGGGATGTGTGGAAGCACAGCCATCCGGCCATCGAGATCTACGGCTCGGAAGGTTCGCTGCGGGTGCCGGATCCGAACTTCTTCGGCGGCCAAGTGGAAATCACCGAACGCGGTGGTGATTGGCGCGCCGTCGACTCGAGCGAGATGCCGCTGGGTTCTCCCAATTGGCGTTCGCCCAACTGGGCTCCTGATATTCCGAACAAGGCGAACTACCGCGCACTCGGCCTCGCCGACCTCGCGAGCGCTGTGCTGAACGGCACCCCGCACCGCTCCAGCGGTCGCCTCGGTCTGCATGTTCTGGAGGTCATGCACAGCATCCTCGAAGGAGCGGCGACGGGACAGCCTCGGGCGATCACGACGACCCTCGAACGGCCGGCCGTCCTGGAGGATGCCGACGCGGCCATTCTCTGGAAGGGCTTGCCCCAGACAGCGTCTGCGGCCTGAGAGCGAACCTATCGACAGAAAGAACGGACGATGCGCGAAGCACTCATCGTGTGGGGCGGCTGGCACGGCCATGAGCCGGAGCAGTGCGCTGCGATCGTGGCCGATATGCTGCGGGAGGAGGGTTTTCAGGTTCACCTGGAAAACTCGACCCAAGCCTTTGCCAGCCCGCAGCTCTCCACGATGAGTCTCATCGTTCCGATCTACACCATGTCGAAGATTGAAAAGGAGGAGGTTGCCAACCTCTCCGAGGCCGTCCGTGAAGGAACCGGCCTGGCCGGCTTTCACGGCGGCATGGGCGATGCCTTCCGCGAGGCGGTCGAATATCAGTTCATGTGCGGCGGGCAATGGGTGGCCCATCCCGGCAACATCATCGATTACCGAGTGAACATCACCCGCCCCGACGATCCGGTCATGCAGGGCCTCCAGGACTTCGACTACCATTCCGAGCAGTATTACATGCATGTGGACCTCTCGAACGAGGTTCTCGCCACGACCACTTTCTCGGGCGAGCATGCCCCCTGGATCGAAGGCGTCGTCATGCCGGTCGTCTGGAAGCGCCGCCACAGTCAGGGCCGCGTCTTCTACAGCTCCCTCGGCCATGTGGCGAGGGAGTTCGATGTGCCAGAGATGCGCACCATCCTGCGCCGCGGCATGGTCTGGGCAGCACGGGACTGATATCTACTGCCTTGTTCGAAACGCTGGAAGACGCGGGATATCGCGTTTAAGGATGTTGGAGTCGTCTTTCCTATCCATCCAACGTTCACGCGGGGAACATCATGCGGATCATTGTCTATGGCGTCGGCGCAATTGGTGGAACCGTCACCGCGGCCCTGACGCCCTCGGGGCAGGAGGTAATCGGCATTGCGCGGGGCGCTCAGCTCAAGGCCATCCAGGCCGATGGGCTGTTTCTGCGTACGCCGGAGAAGACCGCAAGGGCGCAGTTTCCCTGCGTGTCCGATCCGTCTGAAATCGACTTCCGACCGAATGACGCCATCCTGCTGACGATGAAAACCCAGGATACACTTGCCGCGCTCGATCGTCTGCGCGCCGCAGGCGTCACCGGGCAGCCAATTTTCTGCGTTCAGAACGGTGTGACCAACGAGCGACTGGCTCTCCGCTATTTCCCTGAGGTACATGGCGTGACGGTGATGATGCCGGCTGCCATTTCGGCACCCGGCGAGGTCAGCGCCTTTTCCGTGCCGCGTCACGGCATCTTCGACATCGGGCGCTATCCCGGCGGCAGCAACGATTACGACATCAAGCTCGCGAAAGCTCTAGAGGCGGCCAATGTCGCGGCCTTCGTCTCGCAGGACGTGATGCAGAGCAAATACGGCAAGCTGCTTCTCAACCTGAGCAACATCCTGCAGGCCGCGCTCGGCCTCGATGCCGATTTCAAGCACCTGGAAGCGTTGCTTCGGGCCGAGGCTGAAGCTGCCTACAAGGCAGCCGGCATCCCGTGGCTGGATGTTGGCGCCGCCGATGCCCGCAGGGCACAGTTGATGAAGCAGCAGCCGATCGCCGGCATCGACCGCTTGGGCAGCTCGACGACGCAGAGCCTTGCGCGCGGCGGCGGATCGATCGAGACCGATTACCTCAACGGCGAAATCGTGTTGCTCGGACGCCTTCACGGCGTATCGGTGCCTGCGAACACCTACTTCACGGAGTTGGGAGCCCGCATGGCACGAGAAGGACTCAAGCCCGGAGCAATTTCAGTCGCCCAGGCCGAGGCGGAACTGACGGCTCTCGGGGCTTTGCCGGGGCGGTAATCCGTCAGCCGAGCGTGAAGGCTTCGTGCACGGCGGATTGGACCGAGCCGCCGAGCACGGCGCCGCCTCCGGCCACATAGATCCAGTCGCCGATCACGGTGGCGCCGACCGCATGCCGCGGCGTCGTCATCGGTGCGTGATGCTGCCATGTATCGGTGGCGGGGTCGTAGCTTTCCATCTGCCCGAAGACCTTGGCCTGAATCGGCCTTCCCTGCTCGATGCGTCCCGCCTCGCCGCCCATGGCGAAAAGCCGGTTCCGATAGATCACCAGCCCGTGCCCTGAACGGGCAGTCGGGAGTGGGGATCGCTCTTCCCATGTGTCCTTGGCCGGCAGATACACATGATGCAGGTTGGTGTTGTACTCGAAGGTGTTGAAGCGTCCGCCGATGACGTGAATGACACCGTTATGAGCAACACAACCCACGTGATCCCGAGCACCGGGCAGTGCCTTGGCTTGCGTCCAACGGTCGGTCTGCGGATCGTAGACCTCATGCCAGCCGACGCTGGCCCTCTCCGCAACCGGTAGCGAGGCTCCGCCGATCAGATGGATTTTGCCATCGAGCACCACGGCTGCAGCCGCACCACGCGGACGGGGCAGCGGCGCAATCGTCGACCATCGGTCCGCAGTCGCGTCGTAGACATAAGCATTGGGGTCGGGATTGCGGTTCTGCTCAATGAACCCGCCCAAGGCATAGACCCGCCCGGCATCGGCCGCGACCGCCACATGGTTGGCTCCGCGCGGCAGTGGGGCGGCGTTGAACCAGCGATCCGAGGCAGGATCGTAGACGTGGTGATAAGCGCGGTCGACCCGACCCTCGCCATAGCCGCCGACGATGTGCATACGATCGTTCAGAACCGTGGCCCAGGCCATCTCGCTGCGCGGAATGGGCAGCGCCGCACGAGAGACCCATCGTCCCTGCCCACCGGCCGGAGCCGGGCTGTCGGTCACGCGCTGCGCCTCCTGCTCGGGCGTCAGATGATGCGGCACGCCGCCCTGCAGGCGGGTATAGGGATCCGGCGAGGGTGCCGCCTCGGGCAGCGGCGCATTGTGCTCCGCATGCTGGGCCAGAGCGCGGGAGCCTCCGAGAGCGGTCAATCCGGCGAGTGCGATGAAGTGGCGGCGATCCATGTCCGACCTCGCGCAATGTGACCGGCCGATACTCGCGGAGGGCAGCGTCCGTGACAAGGAAACATGTCGCACGTCTCATCAAGTTTTTGAGACCAAGCGAAGCCCATTGACTTGCACGCCTTCAGCTTCGAGCCTGACCGGACGAGAAAGCGCAGCATAAGAGGCAAGACGCCATGAACCTGTCAGCACTGCTCCGTCAACGGTTTGATGCAGGCCGCCCCGTTCGCGTGGCGCTCATCGGCGCCGGCAAGTTCGGCTCGATGTTTCTCGCCCAGGTGCCGACCATCGCTGGGCTCGAGGTCGCGATGATCGTCGATCTCAATCCGGACCGAGCCCGTGAGGCCTGCCGGACTGTCGGCTGGGACGAGGTGAGAATTGCGAACACGCGCTTCTCCACCGATGGAAGGGAGGCCTGCACGGCGGATGATGTCGAGGTGGTGATCGAAGCGACCGGCCATCCCGAGGCGGGAATCAAGCATGCGCTGGCGGCCATCGAGGCCGGCAAGCACATCGTCATGGTCAATGTGGAGGCCGATGTCCTGGCAGGTCCCCTCCTCGCCGAGAAGGCGCGGGAGCGCGGCATCGTCTATTCGATGGCCTATGGCGACCAGCCTGCACTCGTGTCGGAGATGGTGGATTGGGCCCGTGCCGCGGGATTCACGGTCGCTGCGGCGGGCAAAGGAACGAAATACCTGCCGGCCTACCACGCGGTCACTCCGGACGGTGTCTGGACCCATTATGGCCTGACGCCGGAGCAGGCCAAAGCTGCGGGCATGAATCCGCAGATGTTCAACTCCTTCCTCGATGGCACCAAATCCGCCATCGAAATGGCCGCCATCGCGAATGCCTGCGACCTCGACGTGCCGGAGGACGGATTGCTCTTCCCGCCCTGCGGTGTCGACGATCTCGCTCATGTCCTGCGCCCCCGTGCTGTCGGCGGTCAACTCGACCACGATGGCATGGTGGAGGTGGTGTCTTCACTCGAGCGCGATGGCAGGCCGGTATTCCGGGATCTGCGCTGGGGTGTCTATGTAATTTTGAAAGCTCCTAGCGACTATGCGGCAGCCTGCTTCAAGCAATATGGCCTTCCCACGGATTCGACCGGCCGCTATGCGGCCATGTACAAGCCCTTCCATCTGATCGGCCTCGAATTGTCCATCTCCGTTCTGAGCGCCGCGCTGCGCGGTGAGCCGACGGGCTCATGCCGGGCATGGCGTGGCGATGCAGTGGCGGTTGCCAAGCGCAATCTCAAGGCGGGGGAAAGTCTCGACGGCGAAGGCGGCTACACCGTCTATGGACGGCTTGCGCCAGCGGCACGCAGCAAGGCTCGGCGCATGCTGCCCATCGGCATTGCGCACGGCGTCCGCCTGACCCGTGACGTCGCTGCGGGTTCCGTGGTCACGGAGGACGATGTGGATCTCGATCCCAACCGACTTGCGGTAAGAATCCGGAGAGAGATGTGCGACCGCTATAGTGGTCGTGATGATCAAGCTGCCTCGCATGTTCAGCGGTGAAAGGTCTCATGCTCTCTGGTCATAGGGATGTCGGACCAATCACGTTATCGTCCAACACACAAAGATGATGGAGCTTCACATGGATTACCGCAGCCTGGGCCGGAGCGGCCTCAAGGTCTCGCCGATCTGCCTGGGCACGATGATGTTCGGCGGTCCGACGGACGAAACTCTCTCCGCGCGCATCATTGCGAAGGCACATAAGGCGGGTGTGAACTTCATCGACACGGCCGATGTCTACAACGGCGGCCTGTCCGAAGAGATCACGGGACGCGCGATCAAGGCGCATCGCTCCCATTGGGTGCTCGCCACGAAGGTCGCCAACCCGACCGGGCAAGGCCCCAACGAGAGCGGTCTCTCGCGTCGGCGCATCATGGAGTCCGCAGAGGCAAGCCTGCGGCGCCTCGGCACGGATTGGATCGATATCTACTATCTCCATAAAGAAGATCACACGACGCCTCTGTTGGAGACGGTGCGCGCCATGGGCGACCTCGTGCGCCAAGGCAAGATCCGGTATTTCGGCGTCTCGAACCATCGGGCCTGGCGCGTGGCTGAGATCTGCCGCCTCTGCGACGATCTCGGCATCGACCGTCCGGTGGTGAGCCAGCCCTATTACAACGCCATGAACCGGATGCCGGAGGTCGAGCATCTGCCGGCTTGCGACTATTATGGCCTCGGCGTCGTGCCCTACTCGCCGCTCGCACGCGGTGTCCTCACGGGCAAGTACAGCCCCGATGCTCCGCCGCCGGAGATGAGCCGCGCCGGTCGGCAGGACAAGCGGATGATGCAGACCGAGTGGCGTCCGGAATCCCTGCAGATCGCGCAGGACATCAAGCGCCATGCCGAGGCGCGTGGGATCACCGCAGGCCAGTTCGCGGTGGGATGGGTGCTGAACAATCGCTTCATCACTGCCGTGATCGCAGGTCCGCGCACGGAGGAGCAGTGGGACGATTACCTGAAGGCCCTCGACTATCGCTTCACGGCCGAGGACGAAGCGCTGGTCGACCGCCTCGTCGCGACCGGGCATCCTTCCAGCCCCGGATACAATGACCCCGCCTACCCGCTCGAAGGGCGTTCGCCACGGTCGTCGTCACTGGGCTGAAGCATCTTTCGGCGCAATTCGGTCGCGTGCGAGGAACAGCGGCGACCAACCTGCCCTTGTGAGAGGGCATTTATTGCAATTATGCAATGCAATGGCTGCATTCTGCGCCATTGCATTGCATGGGCGAAAAGATCAGGTTCTTGGCACACGGACCACAGGGGTCCTGGAGACAAAACCATGATCGATATCCGCCTTGCTCCCTATGGTGCTTTCGCCCTGCGTGCGGCTCTTGGCATCATGTTCATCGCCCATGCCTATCTGAAGATTGCCGTCTTTACGGTTCCGGGCTTTGCCGGCTTCCTCTCGCAGGTCGGCTTCCCTGCCTTCCTGGCATGGCCCATCATCCTGGCCGAACTGATCGGCGGCCTTGCCATTCTGCTGGGCTTCTATGGTCGCGCAGTATCTATTGTCCTGCTGCCGATTCTCCTGGGCGCTGTGCTCGTGCATGCCCCGAACGGCTGGGTGTTCAACGCTCCCAATGGCGGCTGGGAATATCCCGCTTTTCTTGCGATCGCCGCCCTTGCGCATGTCCTGATCGGCGACGGTGCTTTCGCGATGAAGCCCCTGACTCTCGGCCACGGTTCTGCCACTCCGCTTCGCCCTCGGGTCGGATAACCTTTCGACAGAAATCATGAATGGCTGTGCGCGTTCCGCACGGCCATTCATCCATTCAATAAACAAGGGACTCCAAGCAAACTATTCAACCATGCAGAGCCGCCTCGCCAAGCGCAATCAGTTCTCCATGCTCGCCAGTTCGCCTTTCAGCCAGTCGTGAAAGGCTGATACCGCCCGCGTCTGCGGCAGGGTTTTGGACGTGACGAACCAATAGGCGATACCCGTGGCATAGTGGTCCGGGAAAGGAGCCGAGAGACGCCCGAAAGCGATGGCGTCTCCTGCCAGCGTTTCCCACGCCAGAAACACCCCCTGCCCCGCAACCGCGGCATCGAGGCAGAGCGAGGCGTCCGAGAAGACCGGCCCGTCTCCCAGGATCGACTCGTCGAGACCGTTCGGGCCGAGCCAATCGTTCCAGCCGAACATGGGCGTCGGCTCGCGGATGATGGGAACGCCGGCAAGATCGGCGGGCTTTTGCAGTCCCTTGGCAAGCGGTGGACTGCAGACGGGGAAGATACGCTGATCGATCAGCTTCTCCGCTTTCACATGGGGCCAATTGCCCCAACCGACCCGGATGCACACGTCCACATCCGATGTATCCGGATCGACGAGCGCCACATCTGCATCGATGCGGATGCGGATATCGGGATACTGCTCGTGAAAACGCTGCAGGCGCCACACCAGCCACTTGCTTGCGAAGACGGGTGCCACGGACACCGTCAGCACATCGTCGCGGCGGCGTTCAGCGAGAGCAAGTCCGGCCGAAATCTCTGCGAATCCAGCGTTCAGGTATTTCAGGATGTCCTGCCCGAACGGCGTCGGCTTCAGGCCTTTCGGCAGACGCTCGAACAGGGACCGTCCGAACTGCTCCTCGGCCTTCAGGATCTGCTGGCTGACGGCCCCGATGGTGACGCCGAGTTCGTCGGCCGCCGCCCTCAGGCTGCCTAATCGGCCCGCCGCCTCGGCGGCGCGCAGGCCCGTGAGATGGAACCGGCTCAAGTTTCGCATATAGTTTTTCTATAGCCTCATGCAGAGAAAAACCATCCCTCGAAGGCGAGAATGGGCGCATGATGCAGAGATGTTAAACCCCTTCGCTATAGCAAAGCAGCTTCTCCGCAACCGCCCCCGGCAACGGGACGCGGATGACTGGAGCGGCGATCCTTTGTCCCATCCGGCCCTGCAACGCATGAGTTTAGAGCAACTGGCGGATCTCCCGTTCGACCGGGGCCCTCCAGCGGAATGTTGCCTCGCCCCGATCCGCAGGCGCGTCATCTCCTCTCAGAAGTAAGCCTTTGTCGACGTGAGAGATGAGTTTGGGCCCCCTCTGCACTGAGGCCGCGCACATCGTTTTAACGAACAAGGCCGCGCCGGCGACAATCCCGGACGAGGAATCTGCGAGTTTTCTAGGAGGAGACTGAATTATTCAGTTGAGAATGGCTGGGGCGCCAGGATTCGAACCTGGGAATGGCGGTACCAAAAACCGCTGCCTTACCACTTGGCGACGCCCCAATAGTGTGGCGTGTACATAATCGGCCCGATGGCGGCTGGCAACAGCGTTTTGCAAGGAGACATTTATCTGCAAGAAAGGCTCAATTCTCCCCTTGCGGCGCTCCCACCTCGCCGCTATAAGACCGGCCTCCCGAGAATTTTCGGTGTCGGAGTGTAGCGCAGTCTGGTAGCGCACCACGTTCGGGACGTGGGGGTCGCAGGTTCAAATCCTGCCACTCCGACCATTTTCCTCGATATCATCAGAGAGTTATAATCTGACCCCCGACTGGGGCGGATTTTTCGCGGACCGCTTCATGAACCGCTTGGGATGAATGTCCTAATTACCTCTCTCTCCAGTACTTCCGATCGACCCTCGCGATCCCGCCGCCATCCTCGAGTTCAAGGGCTGATCCGTCAGGGCTGGGCCTGAGGAATAGCGGATTGAGTCAGTATCCGTTGCGAAGGCCGCCATGGAGCGTACGCCGTGGGAGTAACCTTCGAAAATTTGAATCCTGGACGAGAAGTGGCACCGTTATCGCCCCAAGGTCCCAAGACAACTCGAACTCAAGCAGAATTGATGGCAGATCGATCTTCCAGCAACTCTGCAAGCAGAGTATTGGTCTAGGCAATCGGCACTTGGAAGCGCAGGCACCAGGAGGCGACAATGCAGAAGGGTGTAGTCGCGTTGTCTCTTACCTTGTTGGCGACCACTGCCCAGGCTCAAACACGCCCTTCGACGGTGGACATGCCGTGCGGCGCAAGTCGCCAGTTAGTGTTCGCAAGAGGTGCAATTGTCCTGGGCACCGGCGGCAGTACCTATGATCGGTTTGTTCGCGACCGCACATTCTGCGATGTGACAGAATATGCACAGGCAGCATATGTGCCGAGCCGTGAATCGCCGCTTTGTTTTGTCGGATACCGCTGTAAACAAGGTCCCCGCGACTGGTGGGATTAATGACGCTCGCCATGTGATGCGCACGCTGGGACGCTCATCGGAGCTTCCACTCCCTTGCGGCCGCTGCTAGTGCGTCGAGAAGCGCCCGTCTTCGCGGTAGGTCTCATAGTGAAGGCTTTGGGCTGGCATTGCCTCGAGCTGACGCGGTGACTTGGGCAAGTCCTGCGGCGTCTCGTTGGTCTGAGGCATGTAGCGCGGGCGGAAGCGCAGATCGACGAGGCTTCGCAATTCCGGGGCTGCAAGATCCAGCACATTGGCGTCACGCCAGCGGCGGTGCAGCTTGGCCTTGCCGAACATCCGTCTCCAAAAGCCCGTCACCTCCTCCTCAACCTGCAGAACGATGCGGCCGGTCAAGGTTTTACGAAGATTAAAACGTCCTGTCAGAGCCATCCGACTCTCCTCAACTGTCGATCTCTTCAAAAGGTCGAGCGCCAACGCTCCGGTTGCTGATCAGTCAGCCAAAAACCTCGGCCTTGGCGCTCGAATGAATCCATTCCTGTTAGCCAATGCCGTTGCGGAGCAAGGGTTCTGGCCCTTCGACTATCTACAAGATGGCACATTTTCGATGTGCGTTAGGTCACGAGCCCATGCCGCTCGAAGTTAAATATGGCGCGTTGCGCCGCTGATCAGCGGAGAAGTCGATCAAAAAAGTGGGAGAAGGAGAGTATTTTGGATGGCTTGAATTCAGATCTCACTGCTTGCCGGCAATTACAGCGAGCCGCCTCACGCGCGGCGCGGCTTGGAGGTGAGATCGATGGTGACGAGTTGTCCGGTTTTCGGATCGAGGATGGTCATAAAAGCCTCCTTTTCTGTTGGCGTAGGAGAAACGCCTGAGCCCTACGGTGGATCAAACCGTGTTGGCAACGTGGTAAGCAATTCGTTACCGGAAGCTGCGCTTTAAGGGGTGGGAAGATCCAGGCTGAACTTGTATCGGAGTTGCGCTCATGAGCGGATCGGCGAAGCCGACCGCTGAATCTTTTTAGCTTGGAGACCCCTTGATGAACACCACTCAGCTCGAGACCGTTTGGGCACCACGCCTTCTCAGCATCCTGCGCATCGTTGCCGCGCTCATCTTCATGGCGCATGGCACGCAGAAGCTTTTGGGCTTCCCGGTCTCTCCCAATCCCGGACCGGCAGCCTTCAGCCTGCCCTGGATCGCCGGTGTTCTGGAAATCGTGGGTGGAGCGCTTCTGGTCCCTGGATTGTTCGTGCGTCCGGTCGCTTTCGTCCTCTCGGGTCTGATGGCCGCCGCTTATTGGATTGCTCATGCTCCGCGCAGCTTCTATCCCGTTCTGAACGGCGGCGATGCGGCCATTCTCTATTGCTTCGTCTTTCTGTTCATTGCAGCAGCCGGCGGCGGCGCATGGAGCCTGGATCGCATCCTGCGCAACGGTCGTGCAGCCTGATCAAGTGAACTGACCAAATAGAAGGCGAGAGGCACCTCATGGCTCTCGCCTTTCTCCTATTCAGACCTCGTGCCCGTTGAGCGGCGAAGGCGCTCATCCTCCAGTTCGACATGGAGTGTGTGATCGCCATCATCCTCGTCGACGGGGATCGGCATGAGATCCGTCGTCAAGCCCGTCGTGGTCGAGGCTGCAGCGCCGATCGGAGGCGCCGGAGCCTCATCCTTTACCCTTTCCTCTTCGCTCGGCTCGATCTCGCCCTCGTCGTCGAGAATCTTCACCACCCTGTCCATCTGTGCCTCATCGACCTTCACGGTCACGAGCGCTCCGCCACGACGAACGCCTTCGGCGTAATTCTGCGCATCCTCGTCGCTGAGCCCCGCATCGACCAGCGCTCCCGCGAGACCACCGACTGCAGCCCCGGCGCCTGCGCCGATGAGGGTCGAGACGATCCATCCCGCCGCGACCACGGGCCCGAAGCCCGGAATGGCCACCGTACCGAGCCCTGCCAGGAGGCCGGCTCCTGCCCCGGCAACCGTACCAGCGGCCGCTGTAGCACCAGCGAATTCATGGGAGGAGCCGTCCTCGTCGAAGGAGCGCGTCGCATGATGCGTGTAGGCATCGTTGGAGTTGTTGGAGACGAGACTGATCTCGAAATTCGGAATATGTGCGACCTCCAGCCGTTTTACCGCCCGTGCGGCTTCATCGTAGCTGTCGAAGAAGGCGGTGATCCTGCGTTCGGCCATGAGAGGCCTCCTGATTTCAAACCGATCGCAGGGCTAATGAGCGGCTTGCCGGGCAAGTTCCCCTCTCGCTCGAGGCAGGATGGGAGATGCGCGTCCATGCCGCCTTCCGGCAATGCGCGTTCCTTGATACTTTCCAACAAAAGGTGCCCGGAAAGGGTGATTTGGGGGCTTCCCATTATGCGACATATCCATCTGGACGACGGTTTGCGACTGCGTTTTCCTGGCCGCAGCGAGGATTTCGATCAAGGCGTCGAGATCGGCATGATTGCCGTTCTGATGGATCAGGGATTGGGCGAATTTTCCCGCTGGATCTCGCGGTCGAACCTCAGCCAGGTCGAGGCCATCGCCAAGCAGATGGGCTACCGCATCGAGGAAGGCAGTGGCGATGAGGAGTGGGCGGAGATCACCTTCCTCTATGGCACGACCAAAGCGAAGCCCAAGCTCCGTCTGGTGCATTCGGTCGGCTGATAAAGCTCAGCTGCCTCCAACTCCTGCAAGCAAATTCCCAAAATGAAGAAGCCGCCCGAAGGCGGCTTCCGAAAACTTTATCCTTGAAGGCCCGATCAGGCCTTGCCGCCGCGACGGGTGATCGACCAGGCTGCCTGCATCAGGGCCACGGCCAGAGCGGTCTTCACGAGGGTAGCAGCCACGAACGGGGCAGCGCCCACGGTCCAGGCCTTGGCGAAGGGCATGACCAGGGACAGTTGCGCCAAGCCGAAGGCGAAGATCACGGCGTGGCCGATGGTCATCATGACGATGACACGCGGGAGCGAACGGTCCCAACCGCGCTCGGCCATGAAGCCCATCACGATGGCTGCAGCCAGGAAGCCGAAGAGGAAGCCGCCGGTGGGACCCATCAGATAGCCGATACCGGCGGTCGGGCCCGCGAAAACCGGCATGCCCATGGCACCCTCGAGCAAATAGAGACCCACGGTCGCGCCGCCGAGGCGCCAGCCGTAGGACGCGCCGATGATCAGCACGACCAGGGTCTGCAATGTCATGGGAACGTAAGGCAGCGGCACCTGAACCTTGGCCGACACGGTGAGAAGCGCCGTACCGACAACCATCAGCACGATGGCGCGAAGGGCGGCGAAGCGGGCATCGTCCCGGGACGGCCAGAGGAGGCCGACGAGGGTCGACGGAGAAGACAGCGAAGAAACGCCGGTCGTCATGAATTGAATCTCCAGATCGTTCCGCCATTCGCGCGGCGGCTCATGAAGCCTTATAGGGAGGTCTGGCTCGTGCCTCAAGCGACGGTTCGGGCATTTCCGGGCGCTGTGGACACCATTAATCCAATGGTCCGGGGCGGGATAAAAACCCTTGCGGCTGGATTGACGATGGTTAGGAAGCGCCAGACGCTTCCAATCGCATCCATGAGGATTCCTGCATGGCCGACGATCTCACCTTCGACATCCGCCCTCCGGCCCAATCGGGCGAATGTGTGCGGGTGAGCCCCCTCGTCCGCCGAATCGTCGCCAGCAATCCGGGCCCGATCACGTTTACGGGCACCTGCAGCTATATCGTCGGCTCAGGAAACGTCGCCATCATCGATCCGGGCCCCGACGTGCTCGGCCATATCGAGACGCTTCTCGACGCCGTGCGAGGCGAGACCGTCACCCATGTCCTCGTCACCCATACCCATAAGGACCACTCGCCCGCCGCCCGTGCCATCAAGGCCGCCACGGGGGCCGAGGTCGTCGGCTGCGCACCACATCACAGTGCCCGCCCCCTGTTCACGGGCGAGGTCAATTCGCTTGAGGCCAGTTCCGACAAGGATTACGTGCCCGACTGGGAACTGCGCGAGGGCGATGCCGTCGAAGGTCCCGGCTGGACCCTGGAGGCGCTCGCCACGCCGGGACACATGGCCAACCACCTTGCCTTCGTGCTGCCCGAGGAGAAGGCGCTGTTCTCGGGCGACCATGTGATGGCCTGGTCCACGACGGTGGTCGCGCCGCCGGACGGATCGATGAGCGCCTTCATGGCGTCCCTCGACAAGCTGAAGGGCCGCGAGGAAAATCTCTATTGGCCCGGTCACGGCGGCCCGGTGCAGGAGCCTCAGCGTTTCGTGCGCGCCCTCATCCATCACCGGCGCCAGCGCGAGGCCTCGATTCTCAATCGACTGAAAGCCGGTGACCGGACGATCCCCGAGATCGTGGCCGCAATCTATCAGGGCCTGAATCCGGCGCTCGTCGGAGCCGCTGGGCTCTCGGTCTTCGCGCATCTGGAGGATCTGGTCGCCAAGGGAAAGGCGGCCGTTGATGGCATTCCCGCTCTCGACAGCGAATATCGACTGGCCTGATCAGCGTACCGCGATCGCGAGGTTCGAGGCCTCCTCAAGGAAGTCGCGGATATATCCCGCATTGATGCCAAAATCGTGGTTGCCGAAGCGGGAAGCCGACCGGATATCGATGCGTGTGCCATCGACACGCGGACGGACCCGCACCGTGATGTCGCTCGGCATCTTGAGCACAAGCGAACGGTCGACCGCTTCGAGCCTGCCCAATCCAACGCGTCCTCCAGGCGGGACGGCCTCGATCACCTGCCAACCGAGATTCTGGGCCGCCTTCTGAACGATGGTGAAAGCTTCCTCCGGGCCGATATCCAGCGTGAGCGGCGCGATCTGCACATAGGAGGCACGCTGCATCTCCCGCGCCTCCGCCGAAACGTCGGGGGGAACTCGGCCCTCGCGAGCCTGGAGCGCGGCCCGTGAGCGAGAAAAGGCCGGCGGGTCGTCTGTATCGGTGCTGACATCGGCGATCGGCGGCAAGGTCGCGGCCTTGAGCGCCATGAAGCCCGGATAGGCGAGAACGATCGCCGCGATGAAAAGCCCCTTGATGGCGCTTCCCAGCCCCTGACGCCCCTCCTGCCAGATGCGCACGAAGCCCATGAAGGCCATGCCGACCGCGAGGAGCGCGATGGCGGTGCCAGTCCCAAGTACGATAAAGCCCGATTGGTAATCGATCCGGTTGAAGCGGATCAGCAGCACCGCCAGCACGGTCACGACAAGCGCGAACCATGCCAGCGTGGGGGACCACTTCGCCGGGCGGGAAACCGGTTCTTCGATGATGAGACGGCGCATCAGGTCGTCTTACAAATCTCTTTGAGCGCGCGCCACTCCTCTTGATCGAGAAGCGGCTCGCCTTGCTGGGATGGCACCTGTTTTTCCAAAGCTTTCAGCCTTTGGTCGGTGACGGGGTGAGTGGACAGAAAAGCCAGGATCTCGGAATCGTTCCCATCACTCTTTCTGTCCCCCTCGATCCGCTTGAGCAGCAGGGCCATCCCGCGGGCCGGGCGTCCGACGGCTGCCATGGTCTTCCCGGCGAAATCGTCCGCCGCCGCTTCCGCCTCGCGGGAATAGGCACTGTCGATGAGATAGCGGCTGACGACCACGATGGCGCCGCCGCCCGTCACATCGCCGAGCAGCAGACCGAGCAGATAGGAGGTGCCGCCGGCCCGGATCATTGTCCGGAGCCCGTCGCGATGGGCGACATGCCCCATTTCGTGAGCCAGCACGCCGGCGATCTCGTCGGATGATTGAGCTTTGTCGAGCAGAGCCTCGAACAGATAGATCCTCCCACCGGGCAGAGCGATGGCGTTCGGAATCTTCGATTGCAAGACTGCGATATCGACTTCCACCGGCGGATCCTGTGCCTTCTGCAGGCGTTCCGTGAGCACTTTTAAGGCTGCAAGGCCGCGAGGCTCCTCGCATATCTTGTCATCGAAGATTGCTCTCACCTGATTGTCGACCGCCGTACCGAGGCGGCGCTCGTAGGAAACGGGGATGAGCGGCGTCAGCCGATCCGCCAGGATGGGAAGCAGGACGAAGACGCAGAACAGGATCGACGCGGTAGCGGCGAACGACCAGAACAGGATCCAACCTGTCCGCTCCCGATGATCGGATGTATCGAGATGCCGACAATGGAGGCGAATGGCAGCCTTCATCTCAGCATCGGCGATGTCGAGTCGTGCCAGATCGGATGCGCCGTCCCGCGTGAGCCGTATGATTCCCTCAGGGGCATCACGCCGTCTGACTTCGCCGACAGGCCAGGACGCAATCCATTCAGGGCCTTCATGAATGTCGATGGCGGACGCGGTAACGTTTAGGGAAACCGTTCTTCGACGGGCGCTCTCGCCGTCATAGAACACCGCACCCGCCATGACTGACCTCATATGTCGACATTGAAATCGAGAGCGTCGGCCAGTCCTTCTCCCAGAACGCCGGCCGGTTTGCCGGCCGCCACGGCCGCATCGATAGAATGCAGATTGGTGATCGTCGTTGAAGTCACGATGGCAGCCCACAGCCCGCGCCCGAGGAAGTAGCGCTGAAGGACGCCGAGTCCGAGCAAGGCCACGAGATACCCGATGGCCACCAGAACACCGGCACTCACCGAAACCCAGGAAAAGCCCTCTGCTGCCGCTATCGCTTCTTTGAAAACAGCGGCAAAGACGAAGCCCAGCAATCCGGCCACGAGGCCGAAGGCCAACAGGAAGCCGAGAGACGAGAAAATCAGCTTGAAAAACAGGCCGTAATAGGTGCCGATCCGAAAATCGCTAACCGCCGTGACGTCGCCGAAGCGCAATCCATCGATGTGCCAACGGGTGAAGATGGCCAACGCGAGCGGCAGGAGGCTCAGAATGAGCAGACTCAGCAAAAAGGTGATGGCCAGCAAGGCGGGCCTGCCGCTCCCCGTGGCAATGTGGGTCGAAATGACGAATACGAAAAAGGTAAAGGCCAGCAGAACGAGGCCGAGGGCCCAAACCCACCAACCGCGCTTGAAAAGCGTCCAGCCGGTTCCCGCAAACCCGCCCTGGATGCTGCCGAAAAACGTGTGGCGCATCCGGTAGCGCTCGAGCGCGGCCATCGCCCATGGCAGGGCGAGACCGAGGGTGAGAAGCATCGCGAGATCCCAGAGAACCGCCCTGGCGGCATAGGCCCAGCCCGATCCCTTCATCCAGAAGCGCACGCCGCGGAAAACCGTGCGGCTTGCGCGATATTTGCGGGCGCGATAGCCGCCGAAGTGGGCAAGCACATACATGATGACGACGAGCGGCACGCTGGCGAACGCGTATTGCTCCTCGAGAATGACACCGAGAAGCGCGTACGCAATATAGAGCGGCACCAAAACGGCTAGGGCGATGAGAAAGCCGATGAGCAGTTCCTTGGCCGTGCCGGTATACTCGAACGCCTCGCCCTCGATCTGAGTATTGACCCACAGATGGCGGCGCAATTTCGTGATCAGCCAGAAGCGATAAAAGCCAAATGTCGGAATCTGGAAAAGACTTCCGGTGATCAGAAGCTTCAGAAATTCGCGGCCCTGTCCGGAGAAGGACATGGGTGAGCTTTGCAATGCGGGAAGCGATCCATCCGCATGAAGAGAGGCAGTCATGAGGAAACCTTCAAAGGTGTTCTGCCTCATTCTTACCACGGTAGGTCAACAATAGAACATATCGTGCGGCAAGTTGCCCTGCCATTCGGGGATCCAAAGCAATTTCTTAGTAAACGCCCGCTTCCTGTTCGAGGGGTGACGGGCGCAACGGTTTCAATGTAAACTATTTGCCCGTACCAGGAGCCTGATGCCTTTGACGTCTCTCTCGCCAGCCCCTGCCCCCATCGAGACCGCCGATCCGCTGCGGATCTGGTTTCGCTTCATCCGCCTGAACCGCCGGGCGACGAACGCAGTTGCTACGGAACTGAAAGAGCTGGGCCTGTCGATCCCGCAATTCGATCTGCTCTCCACACTTACGGAGCGCGAGGGCATGAGCCAGCAGGAACTGGCGGAGCGGCTCTACGTCACCAAGGGCAACGTCTCAGGGCTTCTCGACCGCATGGTCGAGGCCGGACTCGTCGAGCGGCGTTCGATCCCGGGCGACCGGCGTTCCAATGCCCTCTACCTGACATCGAAGGGACGGGACCTCGCCAATCGCGGGATCGCGGCGCAACGGGCTTATGTCATGCGCACGCTCGGAACGCTCCCAACTCAGGATCTGGCCGACCTGGAGCGCATCGTTCTGGCTTGGCGGGATCGGGCCCGGGCGGAAGAAGAACTCCCAGCCTCCAAATCCCGATAGGCTACGATGTTTGACGCGGTGGCATTCGCGGGCGGCGGGAACCGCTGCTACTGGCAGGGCGGTTTTTGGGAAGCGGCCGCGCCCCTGCTCGGCCTGAAGCCCGAGATGGTCGTTGGCGTGAGCGCGGGCGCCTGGTCCGCCTGCTACAGCCTTCTCGGGCTCGGACGGCGTGTGAACGAGATGGTGGCGGAAGGCTGTAGCCTCGGGCGCCGCAACTTCGAATGGCGCGCTTGGCGCAGCGAAGGCTCGCCCTGGCCCGTCTCGCTCATGTATCGCAGCCTGATCGAAGCCATCATCGACGAGAATGTACTGGAACGCCTGAAGCAGGGCCCGAGCATCCTGATCGGGCTTGCCCGCAAGCCGCGCCGCCTGCCCCTCTCGCTCGCCATTCCGCTGGGCATCGCGACCTATCAGATCGAGAAGAAATGGCACTCTCCCGTCCATCCGCGCGGCGGGCGGGCCCTGGGCTTCCGGCCGGAATTCGTCCAGGTGCAGGATCTCTCGTCCCCTGCTGAGCTGTCGGCTGCCCTGATGGCGAGCGCCAGCGTCCCGCCCTTCATGCCGGTCGGCCGCATCGGCGGCATGGCTGCGCTCGATGGCGGGCTTGTCGACAACGTGCCGACGGAACCCCTCCTCCCGGTCGAGGAGCAGGGCGGCAAAACCCTGGTTATTCTCTCGCGCCTCTATCGTGCCTTCCCGAAAGTGAAGGGCCGCACCTATCTCCAGCCCTCCGAACCGGTCCCCATCGGGCAGTTCGACATCACCAATCCTGCTGGCATCCGCAAAGCCTATGAGATGGGTTTGAGGGATGGCGAGGCCTTTGCAAAAGGTGCGGGTGCGCACAGCTTGTAACGAAGCTTGACCTTAGAAGCTCCCCCACCTGTCCTAACGTCAGCAACGGGAAGCCATCATGACGCCACGCTGGATCGACACATTGCTCTCACACCGGGGAACGGAAATTGCCGCCCGGGTTCTGCTCACCTTTCCGTTCTGGGCCAGTGGCCTCATCAAGCTCCTGGATTTCCCAGGCGGCGTGGCGGAAATGCGTCAGTTCGGTCTGGAGCCGGCCTGGCTTTTCAACGGCCTCACGATCTTCGTTCAGCTGACGGGATCCGCCCTCATCATCGCGAAGCGCTGGACTTGGCTCGGTGCCGGAGCTCTAGGCGTCTTCACCTTCCTGACCATCCTGATCGTTCATGCCTTCTGGCGCCTTGAGGGCGAGCGGGCCGTCATGGCGCTCCATACGGCCGGCGAGCATGTGGGCATGATCGGCGCGCTCATTCTGGTGTCGATCCTCGCCCTGCGTCCAAGACCTGCATCCCAGACGACTGCGGATGCTCAGGGGCTAACCGCAGCCTCGGCAGGAATGTTGCAGCGTTAAGGATTGATTCAGCTTGAAGAGTTCATCTGCAGCCAAGCCAGCACATGATCACAGGTCCGCCCCAAAGCGGTCACAGCCCTGCAGATCATAACAGCAGGTTGCCAAGACAGCCTGACTTCCAGAGAGGATTCATGACCCAGCAAGCTTCAGACCGCGATATCCGACCGAGCGAACAGAACGCCGCCCATTCCATTCCGGCTTTCAAGGCCGTCGCTCTGCCCGCCCTCGCCGCAGCCGTCCAGGCCGCCAAGTTCCAGCAGAGCCGTCCGAAGACCTCCGAACTTCCTGCAATCCTGCGCAAGGAAGCCGTGCTGGATTAAGCTGACTCCAGTCGACCCGAATATTGAGGTGGAGCTACCCTGCTGATGTTGGGCAGCTCCACCGTTATGCGTCCGCCACGTCACTCGTTCCGCTCAGGCCAAAATGACATCGCTTGAACCGCACGACAGCGGTTGCGGGCTGGGCTCCGAATGCGACAGATCCAGAGTAACGGCTTCATCACCTGCAGAACCTGAAAGCGCCTGCCCACCCTCGGACGAACTTGACTCGAAGCTTTCGAAATCAGCAGCAATGTCTTGCGTCGCCGAGTCTGCGACTGCTTGATCCATGAATCCCAATCCATCATCGACGAGAATCGACCGATCCGAAAACTGCAGCTTCTCGATGTTTTCGAGAGTATCGGTTCCGTCCTTTCCTACCTTGTCGGTGACGGTCACGGTGCCGTCGGCACTGTGCTTGATGGTGTAGTTGCGGAAGCGGCCGGAAAAGGCGGCCGTGTCGGCGTCCGCCAACGACTCACCGAATGGATTTCCGTTGTCGCCGATCAGATGATCGTTGCCGGCTCCGCCCTTGATCCAATCGTTGCCTTCGTTCCCGAGCAGTTCGTCGTCACCGCTGCCGCCGTCGATGCGGTCGTTGTCGAGGCCGCCGAAGACCTCGTCGTCGCCGGCACCGGCCCAGATGCGATCACGGCCTTCCAGACCGACGAGCAGGTCGTCTCCAGCCCCTCCTTCCATGCTGTCGTTACCGCCCGCACCCTTGAAGAAATCGTCGCCGTCCTCGCCCGACATCCTGTCGTTGCCGTCGCCGCCGATGAGCGCATCGTTCCCAAGACCTGAGACGAGCACGTCGTTGCCGCCATCGCCCCAGAGCGTGTCGTCACCGGCGCCGGACCTTACGCGATCGATCCGCTCGGTCCCACCCATCACCACATGGGCTGTGCCATTGTAAGTGATCCAGCCATCGCGCCAGACGACTCCGACCGAGCCGCCTGTCGGATAGGTCGAAGGATCGCCGATCTCGATCGTGTAGTCCGGCACCGAGAAGACATCGAAGGGAAGATGCTTCGCGCCGGTGTTTCGCATCACCAGTTCGGAGAAAGACGTTCCTTCGAGCTGTGTCAGGAAATTGGTGCCCTCTAGTCGCGACAGGTAATAGAAGCGATCCCCGCTCTGCAGCTTTTCCATCTGCGTCTCGAAGACGAAGTTGAACGTCGAACCGAGAAGGCCGCCGGATGCCAAGGGTTTCTCGGCGAGTCCACCGATCCACAGATCGATATCGTCGATGCCTGTCTCGCGCCCTGCGAAGCCGCCGGTTCCATTCAGGAAGTCGGTGTCCGAAGCAGCACTCTCATTCTCGGCCGTCGCAGGATCATCATCTCGCCCCTCGACAATCACGGTTGCGGCGGCGCGCTTTTCCGCCGCTGTCGTTGCCTCATCGAGAAGAGGATGAATGCCATAGGCCGCGATGAAGTTGATCAACGACTCAGGATGGCGGATATTTCCGCCGAACTGCGCCCAATTCTCATAGGGCTTAAGATCGGAGTCGTTAGTTCCCTCAAAAAATTGCTCGCGCACCGTGTTGAGAGAGGGAATGCCCGTGTCCCGCCCGCGAGCGAGATTGATGGCGGCAAGATCGAGTGGCAATCCATAGACGCTGTTGCGCAGGGCGTCGGTCACGAATTCGTCGATCTCGTTACCCGCCTGATTGGTCGCGCCGCGCACGATTTCTCCCGCTGCAGTGCCGGATATGCCCCGCTGCGCATAAGCCACTGGATTCAAGAAAGCGCCCACGAGACTCAGTTGCTGATCGCCCGCAGCATTGGGGTCCGCATCGACCACATTACCATCGGCATCGATGCGGTCGACGGTCTCCCGCAGCAGGGAATGCCCGAAGCGATAGACCGTGTGCGCGAACTCCGCCGTGATGGCAGGATCGATATTGACGTTGTGCGCTTCGAACTCGTCGATATTGGGCTGGATGCGCCGCGCGAAATTCTCGAACACCAGATGCTGATATTGCATCTCGGTGCCGAAGCGCGCAGCCTGAAACAACCGCTCGCCATTCCATTCGCTCTCCTGGATGCCATCGGTGAGATCTGCTCCCGGCAGCAGCCACTGGCGCGCGAAATCGGAATCGGCGGGCAACTCGGCGCGGATCAGATCCTTGATATGATCGAGCAGCCGGTTGTGCTCGGCATGGAAGATGTGATGCACCGCTGTCAAACCGACATTCTCATTCCCACGCCCGTCACCCGTGATGAAATGCGCGTCGAGAAGCTCGTTGTCGTAATTGCCGCTCGTATCCGAACCATCGAGATTGGCGAGGCTGACCTCGAGGTCGCCATCGGCAACTTTTCCGGTCGGAATGGCGTCGTGCGCGATATCGTCGAGAAAGGCATGGCCCGTATGGGCCGCACCAGTCGTCTTCACGGGAGCGGACGGATTGCCTTCGACGAGAACGTCGTCATCCGTGCCTGCACGCCCGTCCTCACCCGGCAGCACAAGTTGCGCGAAGCCGTTGGGCCCGCGAAGGAACTGGCCATATTCGTCGGTCGCCAGCAGCGGGATGTTGGTCACGTCCTCGTCGGTGAGCTCGATGCCGAGCATGGTTCTGGCCTGGGCTTTCACATCGCCCCAGGTCGGAAGCCCGCCACCGGCATGATCGAGCAAGGCCCCGGTGGCTACCGGCTTGCCATTCGCGTCGAGCGCGTATTCGCGCAAGAACACCTGATGCGACGGATGTGACGTGTAGGTCTGGTTCTGGTCGATGAACGGAGTGGTCTGATTGGTGTGTTCATGAATATCATCTGCCGTTCCGACCACTCCATCAGGACCCGGCTGATTGGTCGCCCGCGTCAGCACCATGAAGTTTTCATTGCTGCCGGCCACGTAGAGCGGATCATCCGGCTGCAATGGAATGATGACCGATCCGCTCTTGCCCTTGTTGACGAGATCGAGGCCGTGATCGAAGAACTGGCCGAACAGGGTGAACCATTGATTGAACGGCGCCGCGCCGGCGTCGGGCGCCACATTGGCGATCAGGCCGTCTCCGTTGTCGTCGGCAGCGCGTGCTGCCGGGTTGGTGTCTCCATTTTGATCCACGATCAGATTGCTGATGGTGCGCGGTTCGGAATCCACCACTCTCGTGTCGCTAAGAACCTGCTCGTATGACGTCCCACTCTCGGCTTCACGAAATTCAGCATCGGTCAGGCGGGGAAAGACACGATCGGCGGCGCCGTAGTCGTAGTGACCGGATACGATGCTGTTGCCTGTGCCGCTGACCGTTCGAAGCCCGAACGGCAGGGAAGGATCGTTGATCGGTGTGTGCGTTTCGCTCTGGAGAATTTGGGAGAGGATGAAGTCGAGATCGGACCGAATGAGCAACATGACATGTCTCCTCCGAATTGGCCCGGTGGGACGGAGGAGTAGGACCAGAATTTGTGGCGATCATAAGTTAAAAACTTGCCAAAAATTCTGTAATTGCAGAGCGATTACTTTCCAATATGAACATTCGTGCATATTTTATGAAAACAACACAGCCATAATGGCAATTATCATGGGTTTATTTAAAAGTAATAAACTTAGTTTACTTAAATGATCTTATCGAATAATGACACCCCAACTCGGACTGCGTAGATCAAAGCGAAGCTGTAGCAAGATCGAAAAGGCTCAGGCGTCAGCTTTGATATACGATAACTCAGCATAACGAACGGCCGGATTAATCCCTCGGTAGAAGAAGCGCGCTCATGCCTGCTGGCTCAACCACGTAAATGTGATCTAAGCCAATAGAAAATGCTTCATGGCCAAGCTGGACACAGAGCGGCTTTCCAGGACCAAGCAATATCCTGTGCAAACGCAGTATTTCGCTGAACGCTAGCTCGGCATGACGTGCGGAAGAACAGCAAAGGCGACAGAACGTCGGACGGTTGCATTCCGTTCGATACCAGAACAGCTAAGCCGCATGAATCGCGAATCTAGCGCTTATGTTTGGAAGAGCTTCTCCGATGCGCCTCTCAATAAGGACGCATCGGATGAAATCCGAAAGCGAGGTTTGCTTCCGAGCTGATGTATTAGCGGACGATGACCTTCGTGTTCAGGGCAACGCGGTTGTAGAGGTCAATCACATCGATGTTGCGCATCCGGATGCAGCCCGAGGACACCGCGTGGCCGATCTTCTCCGGCTCATTCGTGCCATGGATGCGATAGAGCGTGTCCTTGTTGCCCTCGTAGAGGTAGAGCGCCCGCGCGCCGAGCGGATTCTCAGGGCCGCCCTTCGTGTACTGGACATGCGGCCAGCGGGCCCTCATCTCGGCCGGCGGATTCCAGTCGGGCCATTCCGCCTTGCGGGCAATGGTGGCCGTGCCGGCCCAGCCATAAGCCTCGTCGCCGACGGCGACGCCGTAGCGGATCGCCTTCTTGTTGGCCTGCACGTAGTAGAGCTGGCGTTCCTTTGTATCGACCACGATGGTGCCCGGCGCCTCACCCGTCGGGTCATCGATCAGATATCGACCAAAGCGAGGATCGTCCTCAGCCTTCGGAGTCTGCGCCATCCACTCCGTGTCGCGGGTCGAGACCTGGGGATCAGGGATGCCCTTGAAGTTACATCCGGCCAGAGCCGCGATCATTGTCAAAAGAAGGGGCAGACGGGAAAGGCGCATTGTGTAAGCTCTGCAGACTCAGCTTGGGCCAATAGTCGTTTCAGTCGGGGTTATAGACCGCGAGGTCCTTAAGTCGAATCGAAACACACCATGGCACGGCTCCGCATCGGAAGGTGTTGCATCGCAACAACATAGACAGCCGCTCGTGACGCTGCGACACTCGTGGCGATCCCTATTCAAGAATGCTCATGTCCACGCTCTACATCGCCCACCCGGCCAGCCTCGAACACCAGACACCGCTTGGGCACCCCGAACGGCCCGACCGTATCCGCGCCATCGAGCGCGCGCTGGAGAAGGAGCGATTCACCTCGCTCATCCGCGAGCAGGCGCCGATGGCGGAGATGGAGAGCCTCGCCCTCGCCCATCCGGAAGAATACATCGTCCGGCTCCGGGACATCAGCCCCCGAGAAGGGTTAGTCAGGATTGACGAGGACACGGTCATGTCGCCGGGCACTTACGAGGCTGCCCTCCGGGGCGCCGGCGGCGCGGTGCTAGCGGTGGACGAGGTCATGTCCGGCCGGGCGACCAATGCCTTCGTGGCGATGCGCCCGCCGGGGCATCATGCCGAGCGCATCCGGGCCATGGGCTTCTGCTTCTTCAACAACGCGGCCATCGCCGCGCGCCATGCCCAGAAGCACCATGGGGCGGAACGGGTCGCGATCTTCGACTGGGACGTGCATCACGGCAACGGCACGCAGGACATCTTCTGGTCGGATGCGAGCGTGCTCTATTGCTCGACCCACGAAGCGCCCCTGTATCCTGGAACCGGTGCCCTCACCGAGAGGGGCGAGCACGGCACCATCGTCAACGCGCCGTTGGGCGCGGGCGACGGCAGCGAGGCATTCCGCGAGGCGGTGGACAGCGTCGTCCTGCCGCGCATCGATGATTTTGCCCCCGACCTGATCATCATCTCGGCCGGCTTCGATGCCCATTGGCGCGATCCACTCGCCAGCCTGAACCTGACGGAATCGGATTTCGCCTGGGCGACGCAGAAGCTGATGGATCTCGCCGAACACCATTGCGGCCGGCGGATCGTCTCCGTTCTCGAAGGCGGCTATGACCTCGAAGGCCTTGCGAGATCGACGGCCTTTCATCTCGACGCTCTCATGGGACGTGAGACGGGCGCTTAAACGAGGTCCCGCACATCGCATGTGTCATGGCCGGGCTTGTCCCGGCCATCTCGCTTTTATGAGGCTCAGCGCTTTACGGATCGAGATCACCGGCACAAAGCCGGTGATGACGCGAGGAGATTTTAGGTAGCCTGCCTCAGCACTCGATGGGTTCTTGGCTCAAAAGCTCGATCCCGAAGCCGCTCAGGCCCACATAGGAACGGCTCGACGTCGCAAGATTGCGGATCGACGCAACACCGAGATCCCGCAGGATCTGCGCGCCGAGACCGATCTCGCGCCATTGGCTCGAGCGCATCGCTTCCGAGCCTGTCTCGTCATGCTCCGAGAAGGACGTGGTCGGAACGCCGGCCGTGCCGTCGCGCAAATAGACGAGAACGCCCCTGCCCTCCTTCACGAAACGCTGCAGAGCCGCGTTGACCGCCTTGCCGCCCTCGAACACGTCGGTCAGCGCATTGGCGCGGTGCAGGCGCACCGGAATGTTCGTGCCGTCGCCGATGCGGCCATGGACGAGCGCGATATGCTGCACGCTGTCGAAGGGCGTCGAATAGGCGTAGCCGGTGAACGAGCCCCACTGGGTCTCCACCGGAAAAGTCCCGATCCGCTCGACGAGCTTTTCGCGGGCCTGCCGGTAGGCGATCAGGTCGGCGACAGAAATGCGCTTGAGATTGTGCTTCTCGGCAAAGGCATCGATCTGCGGCCCCTTCATCACCGTGCCGTCGTCATTGGCGAGTTCGCAGATCACGCCGACCGGCGGCAGGTTCGCGAGCTTGCACAGGTCGACCGCAGCCTCCGTGTGACCGGAGCGCATGAGCACGCCGCCGTCCTTGGCGATGAGCGGGAAGACGTGGCCGGGACGCACGAAATCGGCCGCGCCCATATTATTGTTGGCAAGCGCCCGCACGGTGTTGGAGCGCTGCTCGGCCGAGATGCCCGTGGTCAGCCCGTGCTTCACGTCGACAGTCACGGTGAACGCGGTGCCGAGCGGCGCGTCGTTCGCCTGTACCATCGGATCGAGCCGCAGACGGCGGGCCTCCGCGACGGTGAGCGGGGCACAGACGATGCCGCAGGTGTTGCGGATGATGAAGGCCATCTTCTCCGGCGTGCAGAGGGAGGCGGCGACGATGAGGTCGCCCTCGTTCTCGCGGTCGTCGTCATCGGTGACGATGACGATTTCACCGCGGGCGAAAGCCTCGATGGCTTCGGTGACGGAATGGGGCATCCATGCCTCCTTGGCGGATTCGGGCAGAAAATCGTTGGGCGTGACGCCCCCTCGGGTTTCACGGGCAATCAATTCGGCGGTGTCCCGAGAGAGCCAGGCCTGGTCCGAATTGCACAGCTGGGTAACGGCGCCAGGAGTGACGCCGATCCGCCGCGCGAACGCGACGCGCGACACCTTATTGCGGGACAACCATTCAGCCAGTCTCATGCCGGGGGCTTAGCCGATGAGCCGATTTTAGTAAAACTAAAATTGGGGATCAGGGCTCGAAGGGCCAAGAGGCTCCGTGGCCGACCTGTCCGCGATGGCGCAAGAGATGGTCTGCCAAAACGCAAGCGACCATGGCCTCGCCCACCGGCACCGCCCGAATACCGACGCAAGGATCGTGGCGGCCCTTGGTGCGGACCTCGGCCTCGGCGCCGGTACGGGTGACACTGGAGCGCGGAGTGAGGATCGACGAGGTCGGCTTCACGGCAAAGCGGCACACCACCGGTTGGCCGGTCGAGATGCCGCCGAGCACGCCGCCGGCATGGTTCGACAGGAAGGTCGGCGCACCCTGGTTGCCGGGACGCATCTCGTCGGCGTTCTCCTCACCGCGCAAGCTTGCTGCCGCGAAGCCATCGCCGATCTCGACACCCTTGACTGCATTGATAGACATCAGCGCTGCGGCGAGATCGGAATCGAGCTTGCCGTAGATCGGAGCGCCGAGGCCCGCCGGCACGCCCTCGGCCACGATCTCCAGGACCGCCCCGATGGAGGAGCCGTCCTTGCGCAGGCCGTCGAGATATTCCTCATAGAACTGAGCCGCCTTCGCATCCGGGCAGAGGAACGGATTGCGCGCCACCTCGTCCCAATTCCAGTTGCCGCGGTCGATAGCGTGCGGCCCCATCTGCACGAGCGCGCCGCGGATCGTGACTCTGGACAGCACTTTTCGGGCGATGGCGCCGGCCGCCACGCGGGCCGCCGTCTCGCGGGCCGAGGAGCGGCCGCCGCCGCGATAATCGCGGATGCCGTATTTCACGTCATAGGTGAAATCGGCATGGCCCGGACGGTAGGAATCCTTGATCTCGGAATAATCCTTGGAGCGCTGGTCGACATTCTCGATCAGCAGCGCAATCGGCGTTCCGGTCGTCACCTGCCGGCCCGTGCGCTCGTCGATGAATACGCCGGACAGGATTTTGACCTGATCCGGCTCCTGGCGCTGGGTGGTGAAGCGCGACTGGCCTGGACGGCGGCGATCGAGCTCCGCCTGAATCTCGGCGGCCTCGAGCGGGATCATCGGCGGGCAGCCATCGACGACGCAGCCGAGCGCAGGGCCGTGGCTTTCGCCGAAGGTGGTGACGCGGAACAGGTGGCCGAAGGTGTTGTGGGACATGGCGCTTCTTCGATGTTCAGGGCGTCTTAGAACCAAAGCGCCCCGGTGTCACGCGCGATGCAATCTGCCTCTCGGCATTCCCGCTTCCAGATCGGCCGCTGGCCTCTTCGACCACCGCAGCCTGCCCGGCGTTACTCCACGCGAATCCGATAGGTCCGGGTCATGATCGTCTCAGGACCGACATCGGTCGAACTCCAGGGAATGTCGAGAACGACCTCATCCATGCCTTTGAAGCATGCCTTTGAAGCCCCTCTTCGGCGCGTAGACATAAGCGATGCCGCGAACCTTCGTGCCCGGACAGACCGTATCCTTGCCGAGTGTCTGTTCATGGGGGCGGATCTGGATGGTTCCGCTGGCAGGCGCCTGGCGGACCTTCACATCGGGGATGTTCGAGGGATAGCAGGTATTCATCTCGTAGGCGAGGAACCCGCCGATGGCGGTAATCGTATTCGCCTTGACGGTCCGCTCGATGGTCTCGGCGGAGGCGGAACTCATCAGCAGGGTCAAACCCGCTGCAGCGGCAATGATGCGAGACATAACGAACTCCTGAAATTGCAACAAAGTATCTATTAAGAGCATATTCTCAGAAAAACCACAACAACAGGTAGCGACGGGCGCTCGGAGTTTGCACCCAGCGGTAGTCGTCTCCGTCCATCCAGGATTGGTCGCCGGCCGTTGTTAGAGCCAGCACCTTGGGGCCCGGAGCTTTGGGCTCCGAGCCTGACGGTGGATCGAGGGTGGCGCGACAGGCAGCCCGGCTCGATGTCTGATGGGAGGATGGAAGAGCCGGGATGCCTCTTCGCGCACGGCTTGTTGAGGCGGACAGGCGAGGCCGGCTCAGTCAACCGCCGCAGGCGGTGACCGTCTGCGCGACGGCGGCCTGCGACCGATCCCGACCACCAACCCACATCCTGGGCCTCCCGTCACCCGCACCTGCGTTCAGTGCGTGCACGGGACCGTGCCTGCTCCCACACTGCGACGCCTCGCGAGCGCGCCCCTCGCCAGGAGCAGATCTACGGCAATGATATAGCCATGATTGGGAATGATGTCAAGAACAAAATGAGAACATCACGCTGCTCTACCAATCCTCTCCCGGACGTCATGGCCGGCCTCGTGCCGGCCATCCCCGTCTTTGCCGCGTTGCGGCTTCCAAGGCGTGGATCCCCGGGCCTGATCCCCGGATCAAGTCCGGGGACGGGGATGACGGCGGAGGGTGTGGAATCCGGTGTCATTCCCGGCCGGGGCGTCAGCGGAGGGGAAGGGAATCCATAACGCCGCGTGTGTAAGTGAATCCCCTTCCCTCGCTGCGCTCGACGGGGATAACACGGGTGCGCCGTGCGCCTAGGGCAGCGCCAACTCGAACCGGTAGGCGACCTCGACGACCATCTGGCCGCGCAGGTCGAAGGATTGCTCGGCCCCCGGTTGTCCGCCCAGTACCTCGTAGAAGCGGCGGGCCGGGAGATTGTCTTTCAGTACCCACAGGCCCATCGAGCGGAAGCCGTGCCGGCTGAGATGATCGAGCACGCCGCGCATCAGTCTGGAGCCGATGCCCTGGCGCTTGACCTTGTCGAGCAGATAGATCGCAAAAATCTCGGTCTCGGTGCCGAGCAGACCGGCGCTCTCCTGGCGGATCGGTCCGCCGCGCACGAAACCGACGATCTCGCCATCATCCGCTTCCGCAACGAGAAGCTTGGCCCGCGGATCTGGCTGCGCGAAAGTCCCCTGCCACATCCGCATCCGCTCTTCGACGGACAATCCGGCAAGCGCCTCGGGGCTGAGGAAATCCTTGTAGGATTCGCGCCAGCCCTGGACGTGGACCCTGGCAATCCCTTCGACATCGCTCTCAACCGCCTCGCGGACGAGGATGCTCACTCGGTGGCTTCCTTGATCTTCTCCCGGAACGGGTCGGCCGGATAGACGCCGAGGATGCGCAGCTCGCGGGAGAAGAATTCCAACTCCTCCAGCGCCCGCTTGAGGTTGGTGTCCTCCGGATGCCCGTCCACCTCGGCATAGAACTGCGTCGCCAGGAACTCGCCTTCGAGCATGTAGCTCTCGAGCTTGGTCATGTTGATACCGTTGGTCGCAAAGCCTCCCAGCGCCTTGTAGAGCGCGGCCGGCAGATTGCGGACGCGGAAGACGAAGGAGGTGACGGTGGGCCCCTGTCCGGCAGGCGTCCATTGCGGTGTCTTGGACAGGATGACGAAGCGGGTGGTGTTGTGGGCCTCGTCCTCCACATCCTCGGCCAGGATCTTCAGGCCGTAGATATCAGCCGCCATGCGGGGCGAGAGAGACGCCCGGGTCGGATCCTTCCACTCGGATACCTCGCGGGCGGAGCCCGCGGTGTCGCCAGCCACATGGGCTTTCAGCCCGAGCTTGCGGATGATCTTGCGGCACTGGCCCAGCGCATGGACGTGGCTGTAGACATCCTTGACGGTGCCGAGATTGGCCTCAGGGATCGCCATCAGGTGAAAATGGATCGGCAGGAAGTGCTCGCCGACGATGTGCAGCCCGGAGGCCGGCAGAAGGTGGTGAATGTCGGCCACGCGCCCGGCGATCGAGTTCTCGATGGGGATCATGGCGAGGCCCGCCTGCCCTTCGTCCACGGCCGCGAAGGCATCCTCGAAGGTCGGGCTCGGCAGAACCTGCCAATCAGGGCGCGCCTCGGAGCAGGCCGTATGGGAATTGGCCCCCAGCTCGCCTTGGAACGAAATGACTTTGTTCATGATGTCCTCCGCAGCGCGATGATCTCGCGCGCCCTGTCCAGATCGTGGGGAGTATCGACGCCAAGCGGCACGTCATCGACGATGACGGCATCGATACGCATGCCGGCCTCCAGCGCCCGCAGCTGCTCCAGCTTCTCGCGCATCTCCAGCGGAGAAGGCTTCAGGCCGACGAAGCGCTGCAGCGCTTTGCGGCGATAGGCGTAAAGACCGATGTGATGATAGAGCGGGCCGTCGCCGTAGGGCGCGGTTGCCCGGGTGAAGTAGAGCGCGCGGAAGTGGCCGGCTTCGATCGGGCTTCCCACCATCTTCACCACGTTGGGATTGGTCTTTTCCTCCTCCCGCGCGATGACGGCAACGAGAGTCGCGATGTCGACGGTGGAATCCGCAAGCGGCACGATGGAGGCCGCAATCGCCGCCGGGTCGATGGTCGGCAGGTCGCCCTGGACATTCACGACCACGTCGTGCCGTCCCTCCGGGTCGAGTTTTTCCACAGCCTCGAAGATGCGGTCGGAGCCGGAGGCATGATCGGACCGGGTCATCACGGCCGTCCCTCCTGCCCTGGTCACGGCCTCGGCGATCTCGAGAGCGTCCGTCGCCACGGCCACCGGACCGATTCCCGCCTCCACGGCCCGGCGCCACACATGGACGATCATGGGCTCGCCGGCGATCTCGGCCAGGGGCTTGTTCGGCAGCCGGGTTGCGGCAAGGCGAGCGGGAATGAGGACGATTGGGTCGGACATGGTGCGGTCTTTACAAGAAACTGCGCGTCCTTAGAGCATCGGGCCAAAAAGTGGAAGGCAGGGTCGATTTGCCATGCCCCGGGAACCGGAGCTTCGGCTGCCTTTATGCGTTTGAGACCCGTGCTGCGACCACGAGAACGGCGAAAACTCCTGGAAACCCCATTGTCAAAACCCCATCACTACGGCTAAGCAACGGCCCTGTCGCGGGCGCTCGCTCGCGGATCCGTTCTGCTGCGCTGATTTCGCCGGTGTACGAAGGCGAGGAGAGCCTAACTGATGAATATCGAGACCAATAAGATCGCGGGCGCCGTTTTCGGTTCGCTTCTCTTCGTGGTCGGCGTCAACGTTATCGCCGGCGGCCTGTTTGCACCCCATAAGCCCGCTGTCCCTGGTTATGACCTCCCGGCCCCCGAGGAAGCCGCTGCCGGCGGCGCTGTCGCAGCCGCCCCGACCGAGCCGCTTCCGGTTCTACTGGCCAAGGCCGATCCGGCCAAGGGCCAGGCCCAGGCCCGCAAGTGCGCCTCCTGCCACACCTTCGAGAACGGCGGCCCGAACAAGGTCGGCCCGAACCTCTACGGCGTCGTCGGACGCCCTGTGGCGTCCCATGCAGGCTTCAACTACTCTGCAGCCATGAAGGGACATGGCGGCAACTGGACCTACGAGGCCCTGGACACCTTTGTTCACAACCCGAAGCAGGCGACCCCCGGCACCATCATGGCCTTCGCCGGCCTTGCTGCGGCCCAGGACCGTGCGGACCTGCTGGCCTATCTGCGGACCCTCTCGGACAGCCCGGTTGCGTTCCCGGCCGCCCAGTAAGTCCCTACCATCGATCACATTTCGGAAAGCCGGGCCCCTCGCCCGGCTTTTTCTTTAGCCTCTCCAGGGTTTTAAAAGTTATCCCTTGCGCTCGCCCCATTGCGCACAAAATCTAAGCTGATGCATCGTGCGGAAAAGTGGGTACCGGTTTTCCGTGCCGACGATGCACCAGTTATAGAGAAGAAGCATCGGATGGATCCCAAAAGTGCATTCCACTTTTGGGTCCGATGCTTGAACGACAGACGCCTCGCCCGTTCAGGAGACGCTTTGTGATCCGCTTCCTTCTGCCGAGCTTCCTCGCGGTCTGCCTCGCCTTCACGCCCCTCGCAGCCCAGGAAGCGCCATGGCGGCACGGCTCGGCCCTGCTCGACGAGCCGAAATATCCGCAAGGCTTCCCGCATTTCGATTACGTCAATCCGAATGCGCCGAAGGGCGGACTGGTGCGTTTGGGAGCGCTCGGCACCTTCGACAGCTTCAACATCGTCGTGGCCGGCGTGAAAGGCTCGCCCGAACAGGGACTCGGTCTCATCTATGAGACCCTGACCACCTCCGCCCTCGACGAGCCGAGTGCCTCCTACGGCTTGCTCGCCGAATCCTTCTCCTATCCTGACGACTATTCCTTCGTCAGCTTCCGTCTGCGCCCGGAGGCGCGCTGGCATGACGGAAAGCCGGTGACGGCGGACGACGTCATCTTCTCGTTCGAGGTGCTGAAGACCAACAGCCCCACTTACGCCTTCTACTACGCCAATGTGACTAAGGCCGAGAAGGTGGGCGAGCGCGAGGTCAAGTTCACCTTCGACGAGAAAGGCAATCGCGAGCTACCGCAGATCATGGGTCAGCTGATGGTCCTTCCAAAGCATTGGTGGGAGGGAACGACGCCCGATGGACGCAAGCGTGACGTAACGCAGACCACGCTCGAACCGCCGCTCAGCTCCGGCCCCTATCGCCTCAAGACTTTCGACACCGGCCGCAATGCATCCTACGAGCGCGTGAAGGATTACTGGGGCGAAAAGATCAACGTGAATGTCGGGCAGAACAATTTCGACGAGATCCGCTACGAATATTATCGCGATGCGACGGTGCTGCTTGAAGCGTTCAAGAGCGACCGTCTCGATTTCCGCACCGAGAACAGCGCGCGCAACTGGGCGGTGGGTTACGACTTTCCGGCGCGGCACGAAGGTCGCGTGATCCTCGAGGAGTTTCCGTTTCGCGCCACGGGCGTGATGCAGGCCTTTGTGCTGAACATGAGGCGCGACAAGTTCAAGGATCAGCGCGTGCGCCGGGCCTTCAATCTGGCCTTCCCGTTCGAGGAGCTGAACAAGACCATCTTCTACGGTCTCTACGAGCGGCCATCGAGCTTTTTCTTCGGCCTCGATCTCGCATCGTCCGGTCTGCCCGAAGGAAGAGAATTGGAGATCCTCGAATCCGTTCGCGACAAGGTGCCCGCCTCGGTCTTCACGACGCCCTTCAAGAACCCGGTCAACGATTCGCCCGAGACGATCCGCAACAATCTGCGCGAAGCCGACCGGCTCCTCAAGGAAGCTGGCTGGGAGGTGAAGAACGGCCGCCGCGTCAACGCGAAGGGCGAGGTCTTGAGCGTTGAATTGCTCAGCAGCAGCCCGAACGAAGAGCGCGTCTTCCTGCCTTACAAGGCCTCATTGGATCGGCTCGGCATCGCCACCACGGTGCGCACCGTGGATGACGTTCAGTATACCAACCGCACCCGCGCTTTCGACTTCGACATCGCGACCGGCCTCTGGCCCCAGTCGCAGTCGCCCGGCAACGAGCAGCGCGAGTTCTGGGGGTCGCAGGCCGCCGCGCGCGAAGGCTCACGCAACCTGTCGGGCATTGCCGATCCCGGCGTCGATGCGTTGATCGAGAAGGTCATCTTCGCCAAGGATCGCGAAGAACTCGTCGCCGCAACGAGAGCGCTCGACCGCGTTCTGCTCGCTCACGATTACGTGGTTCCGCAATGGACCTCATTGAAGCAGCGCACGGCGCGCTGGAACCGTTACAGTCATCCCGAGACGATGCCACGCTACGGCGGAGCCGCCTTCCCGACCATCTGGTGGTATAACGAGGCCAAGGCCGCCAAGACGGGAGCACCGCGATGAGAAGCATCAGCCGCCGCAGCATCCTCAAGACCGGAGCCGCGAGCGCCGCTCTGTCCGTTCTGCCACACATCGGCTTCGCGCAGGAAGGTGAAACCGAAACGCATGGCCTGTCGAGCTTCGGCGAATTGAAGTATCCGCCCGACTTCAAGCATTTCGATTACGTGAATCCGGCGGCACCCAAAGGCGGCACGCTGGCGATCCAGATCAAGCAGACGCTCGGCAACCAGAACTTCGATACCTTCAACACCCTCCACATCTTCGTACTGCGCGGCGACGGCGCAGCCGGCATGGCCAGCACGTTCGACACCCTAATGACCTCCTCAGCGGATGAGCCGGACGCTCTCTATGGGCTCGTTGCGAAGAGCGTGCGCATTTCCGACGACAAGCTCACCTACCACTTTATCCTGCGCCCCGAAGCGCGCTTCCATGACGGCTCGAAGCTGACGGCGAAGGATGCGGCCTTCTCGCTGAATATCCTCAAGACCAAGGGCCATCCGATCTTTTCTCAGCTTCTGACCCAGATGGCCTCCGCAGAAGCGGAAACAGACGAGGTTCTGCGCGTCCAGTTCACACCGCAACGCAGCCGCGATCTGCATCTCATCGTCGCCGGCATGCCGATCTTCTCCGAGCGCTATTGGCTGGGGAAGGATTTCGAGGCTTCGACGCTGGAAGCGCCGCTCGGCTCCGGTGCCTACAAGGTCGGCCGTTTCGAGGTCGGACGTTTCATCGAGTTCGACCGCGTGCCGGATTACTGGGCCAAGGATCTGCCCGTGAGTGTGGGCCAGAACAATTTCGAGCATATCCGCTACGAGTATTTCCGCGACCGCATCGTGGCCTTCGAGGCATTCAAGAACGGCACGCTCAATTACAATGAGGAATATACGTCCCGCATCTGGTCGACAGGATACGATTTCCCGGCCGTTCGGGAAGGCAAGGTGAAGAAGGAAGAGATCTCGAACGACGCACCCTCGACCATTCAGGGCTGGTACTTCAACACGCGCCGCGACACCTTCAAGGATCCGCGCATCCGTGAAGCCATCGGCCTCGCTTTCGACTTCGAATGGACGAACGCGAATATCATGTTCAGTCTGTTCAAGCGTACGACCTCCTATTTCGAGAACAGCGACATGAAGGCGGTGGGCAAGCTCTCACCGGAAGAATTGGCGCTGCTCGAGCCGTTCCGCGACAAGCTGCCTGCCTCCGTCTTCGGCGATCCGATTCTCCCGCCCGTCTCCGACGGCTCCGGACAGGACCGACGCCTGCTGCGCCGTGCCGACGAACTGTTGCGCGAAGCAGGATGCAAGCGCGAGGGCGGCGTGCTGAAGCTGCCGAACGGGCAGCCCTTCCGGATCGAGTTCCTCGATTTTCAACCCTCGCTGCAGCCGCATACGCAACCCTTCCAGGCGAACCTGAAGCGGCTCGGCATAGACGCGTCGTCGCGCATCGTGGATGCCGCGCAGTACCAGCGCCGCATGGACGAATACGATTTCGACATGGCGAGCCGTAACCTCGTTGGTTCATCCACGCCTGGTGACAGCCTGCGCATCGTTTACGGATCGGACGCCGGCAAAAGGCCAGGCTCGCGGAACATTGCCGGGATCGACAACCCGGCGGTGGATGCGCTCATCGAGAAGATCGCCAATGCCAAGTCGCGCCAGGAACTGAACATCGCCTGCCGCGCCCTGGACCGGGTGCTCCGTTCGGGCCATTATTGGGTGCCCATGTGGTTCCGAGCCAGCGAATGGCTTGCCTATTGGGACCAGTTCTCGCGCCCGCAGACCAAGCCACGCCTTGCCTCGGGTGCGCCGGAAACCTGGTGGTACGATGCCGAGAAGGCAAAGCGGATCGGGAGAGGATAAGGCTTGGACACGACGCTGACGACCCGCAGAGAGGCGGACATGCCCCGTCTGCTCCTGCGCTTCGAGGGCCTCGCCCTCTTCTTCCTGGCCACGGCTGCCTTTGCCTATCTGGGCCTCTCCTGGTGGCTCTATGCCATCCTCTTCCTCGCTCCCGATCTGAGCTTTGCAGCCTACACGGCGGGCCCGAAGCCAGGGGCCGTGGTCTACAATGCGCTCCACTCCACCCTCGGGCCTGCGGTCCTGGTTGGATTCGGATGGCTATCGGATAACGCTCTGCTTATCGGGCTCGCCGCCATCTGGGCGGCGCATATCGGGTTCGACCGCATGTTGGGATACGGATTGAAGTACGCATCCGGCTTCAAAGACACCCACCTTGGCCGCATCGGCCTGAAATCCGCAGGCGCTTGATGCTGGCCTATATCGCACGCCGCGTTCTTCTCATGATCCCCACCATCCTCGGGATCATGCTCATCTCCTTCGTGCTGGTGCAGTTCGCTCCCGGCGGTCCCGTGGAGCGCATCATCGCGCAGCTTCAGGGGCAGGATTCCGGCGCTTCGTCCCGCATTTCCGGCGGCGGAGGCGATTTCGGCGCGCAGAGCCCCGGCGGCGGCGGCGCGGGTGCAGGCGACGCCTCCTCCCGCTATCGCGGCGCTCAGGGGCTCGACCCGCAATTCATCAAGCAGCTCGAGGCGCAGTTTGGCTTCGATAAGCCGGCGCATGAGCGCTTCCTGAAGATGATTTGGGATTATGCACGCTTCGATTTCGGCAAGAGCTATTTCCGCGACATCTCGGTGCTGGAATTGATCAAGGAGAAGCTGCCGGTCTCGATCAGCCTGGGGCTATGGATGACGCTCCTGTCCTATGCGATCTCGATTCCGCTCGGCATCAAGAAGGCGGTGCAGGACGGCTCCTCGTTCGACATCTGGACCTCGGCCATCGTCATCATCGGCTACGCCATTCCGGGCTTCCTCTTCGCGATCCTGCTGATCGTGCTCTTTGCCGGCGGATCGTTCTGGCAGATCTTCCCCCTGCGCGGCCTGACCTCCGAGACCTGGGCCTTCATGCCCTGGTATATGCAGATCGCGGATTACTTCTGGCACCTCGTTCTGCCGATCACCGCCATGGCACTTGGCGCCTTTGCCACCTCGACCCTGCTGACGAAGAACTCGTTCCTGGATGAGATCCGTAAGCAATACGTGCTCACCGCCCGCATGAAGGGCCTGTCAGAGCGCCAAGTGCTCTACGGCCACGTGTTCCGCAATGCGATGCTGATCGTCATTGCGGGATTCCCGGGAGCCTTCATCGGCGCCTTCTTCGCCGGCGCGCTCCTGATCGAGACGATCTTCTCACTCGATGGGCTGGGCCTGCTCTCCTTCGAATCCATCGTGAACCGCGACTATCCGGTGGTCTTCGCCAATCTCTACATCTTTTCACTGGTGGGCTTAGCGGTGAACCTGCTCTCGGATCTCACCTATACCTGGATCGATCCGCGGATCGATTTCGAGACCAGGGAGGCGTGAGATGAAGTCATGCTTTCTTGTGATCCTCCGCCGAGGCAACCGCAGTTCCGTCATGCCCGGCCTCGTGCCGGGTATCCACGCCTTTTGGCGCTGCGGTTCAAAGACGTGGATGGCCGGAACAAGTCCGGCCATGACGACGGTGAGGGAGGCGTGAGATGAACGAGACCATTCCTCTCGTCTCGCCGCCCGTAGCGCCGCCTCTGCCGAAAGAAGGTTTCATCAAGCTGTCACCCCTCAATCGGCGGCGACTGCAGAATTTCAAGGCGAACCGCCGCGGCTACTGGTCGTTCTGGATCTTTATGGTCCTGTTCGTGCTCAGCCTGTTCGCCGAGCTGATTGCCAACGACAAGCCGATTCTTGCCTCTTACAAGGGCGAACTGCTCTATCCGGCCTTCGTGGATTATCCGGAGGAGAAGTTCGGCGGCTTCCTGGCGCAGACCGATTATCGCGATCCGGTCATCGCCAAGGAGATCCAGGACAACGGCTGGCTGCTCTGGGCGCCGATCCGCTTCTCCTACAACACGCATAATCTCGACCTGCCCGTTCCGGCGCCCGCGCCACCCACATGGATGCTCACGGACGAGCAGTGCCGGCCCATCGCGGAGCGCACCGGCGGCACAGGCTGCAGGGACATCGAGTGGAACTGGCTCGGCACCGACGACCAGGGCCGTGACGTGGTGGCGCGCCTCATCTACGGCTTCCGCATCTCGGTCCTGTTCGGCCTCACGCTCGCTGGCATCTCATCCATCATCGGCGTTCTCGCCGGCGCGGTGCAGGGCTATTATGGTGGCTGGACCGATCTTCTGTTCCAGCGCTTTATCGAGATCTGGACCGCCATTCCCTCGCTCTATCTTCTCATCATTATCTCGGCGGTGATCACGCCGAGCTTCTTCGTGCTGCTCGGCATCCTGCTGCTCTTCTCCTGGGTGTCGCTCGTGGGCGTGGTGCGCGCCGAGTTCCTGCGCGCCAGGAACTTCGAATATGTGCGCGCAGCACGGGCCTTGGGGCTGTCGAACAGCACCATCATGTTCAAGCACCTTCTGCCGAACGCGATGGTGGCGACGCTGACCTTCCTGCCCTTCATCATCAACGGCTCGATCACGACGCTCACCTCACTCGACTTCCTCGGCTTCGGCCTGCCGCCGGGCTCGCCCTCGCTGGGTGAATTGCTGGCCCAGGGCAAAGCCAACCTTCAGGCGCCGTGGCTCGGCCTCGCAGGCTTCTTCGTGATCGCCATCATGCTCAGCCTCCTCATCTTCATCGGCGAAGCGGTGCGCGACGCCTTCGATCCGCGGAAGACGTTTCGATGAAAGAGCCTCTCCTCTCCGTCCAGGATCTCTCCGTCGCCTTCCGTCAGGGCGCGAACGACATGCTGGCGGTCGACCGCGTGTCCTTCGATGTCATGTCAGGCGAGACGGTGGCGCTCGTGGGCGAGTCCGGGTCAGGCAAGTCCGTCACGGCTCTATCGGCGCTCAAGCTCTTGCCCTATCCGTCCGCACATCACCCCTCGGGCCGCATCCTGTTCAAGGGCAAGGACCTGATCGCTGCGGACGAAGACGAGATGCGCAAGGTGCGTGGCGACGACATCACCATGGTGTTCCAGGAGCCGATGACCTCGCTCAATCCGCTCCACACCATCGAGCGGCAGGTCGGCGAGATCCTGAAACTGCATCGTGGTCTCTCGGATCGCCAGGCGCGCACCCGCACGCTCGAGCTCCTCAACCTGGTCGGCATCCGCGATGCGGAAAGCAGGCTCGATGCCTATCCGCATCAGCTCTCCGGCGGCCAGCGCCAGCGCGTGATGATCGCCATGGCGCTCGCCAACGAGCCCGACCTCTTCATCGCCGACGAGCCGACCACTGCGCTCGACGTGACGGTGCAGGCGCAGATCCTGAAGCTGCTCGCCGAGCTGAAGAGCAGGCTCAACATGTCGATGCTGTTCATCACCCATGATCTTGGCATCGTGCGCAAGATCGCCGACCGCGTCTGCGTAATGCTGAAAGGCAAGATCGTCGAGCAGGGAACCGTCGCCGAGGTCTTCGGCAATCCGCAGCATCCTTACACGCAACGGCTTCTCGCCGCCGAGCCGAAGGGTCGCGCCAATCAGGTTGCCAACGATGCGCCGGTCATCGTCGATGCCGGGCCGATCAAGGTATGGTTTCCGATCAAGCGCGGCTTCTTCCAGAAAACCGTCGGCCATGTGAAGGCGGTCGACGGCGTCTCCGTGCGGGTGCGCAAGGGCGAGACCGTCGGTGTGGTGGGAGAATCCGGCTCCGGCAAGACGACGCTGGGTCTTGCCATTCTGCGCCTCGTGCAATCGGAAGGCCCCATCGTCTTTCTCGGCAATCGCATCGACGGCATGCGCGGGAAAGAGATCCGCCCGATGCGCAAGGATCTGCAGGTTGTGTTCCAGGACCCTTACGGCTCCCTCTCGCCGCGCATGTCGGTGGCCGAGATCGTGGAGGAAGGACTGCTTGTCCAGAACAAGGGCCTATCTTACGCCCAGCGCCGCGAGATCGTCGCCAAGGCGCTAGAGGATGTCGGCCTCGATCCGTCCACCATGGACCGTTACCCGCACGAATTCTCCGGTGGCCAGCGCCAGCGCATCGCGATCGCCCGCGCCATGGCGCTCGAGCCGCAATTCATCATGCTCGATGAGCCCACCTCGGCGCTCGACATGTCGGTGCAGGCGCAGATCGTGGAATTGCTGCGCGATCTCCAGAAGCGGCGCAACCTCGCCTATATGTTCATCAGCCACGATCTGAAAGTGGTGCGGGCGCTCGCGAACCACGTGGTCGTGATGCAGAACGGCAAGATCGTCGAGGAAGGATCGGCCGAGAGCATCTTCGCAGCGCCCCGCACCGACTACACCAAGGCGCTCTTTGCCGCCGCCTTCAATCTCGAAACGGCGGCATCGAACGCCGTTCGGGAATAAGGCTTGAACGCTGCGATCATGCATCCGCATCATCACTCGACCGGCCATCACGATCACGGACATTCCCATGCTCCGCAGGCCGGCCACGGGCGCGCTTTTGCCATCGGCATCACGCTCAATCTGGCCTTCGTGGCCATCGAGGCGGGTTATGGTTTCTGGGCCGATTCCATGGCCCTGCTCTCCGATGCCGGGCATAACCTGAGCGATGTGCTCGGCCTTGCCATCGCCTGGGGCGCTGCACTGCTCGCACGGCGCAGGCCAACGGAGCGCTTCACCTATGGCCTGCGCTCCAGTTCCATTCTGGCTGCGCTCTTCAACGCGCTTCTGTTGCTGGTCGCGGTCGGCGGCATCGTGTGGGAATCCGTCGGGCGGCTGATCGAACCTCCGCCCGTTGCCGCAGGCGCCATGATGATCGTGGCGGGCATCGGAATCATCGTGAACGGCTTTACCGCTTTTCTTTTCATGAGCGGCCAGCACGATCTCAACATTCGCGGCGCGTTCCTGCACATGGTGGCGGATGCCGCCGTATCCCTCGGCGTGGTTCTCGGCGGTCTTGCCATTCTCTGGACCGGCGCCAACTGGATCGACCCGGTGCTGAGCCTGATCATCGCCGCCGTCATCGTCTGGGGCACTTGGGGCCTGCTGCGGCAATCGCTGGCGCTCTCCTTGCAGGGTGTGCCGAGCGGCATTGCCATGTCAGAGGTCAGGAAGGCGCTCGAGGTGATGCCGGGTGTCGCCCGCGTCCATCACCTCCATGTCTGGGCGGTAAGCACGACCGAGGCGGCACTGACCGCCCATCTCGTCATGCCGGACGGGCATCCGGGCGACCGTTTTCTGGCACAGGCCCAGCAGGAACTGAAGGACCATTTCCGTATCGGGCATTCGACCCTGCAGATCGAGATTCACCGGCCGGATTCCCACGAACACGGCGCGGAATGCCCGCTCGATCATCATGATCATGCCCATGAGGGCCACAATTCTGGCGGGCACCCTCACCATTAGGCGCCATCGCATCTTTTGCCGTAATGCCGTATCAGTCGTGATTCTCGTGTTTTGAAGGATCGGAAGTGATGCCTCGCGCTCTACTCATCGTGCTCGATTCCGTCGGTATCGGCGGAGCGGAGGATGCGACGGCCTATGGCGATGCCGGCGCCGATACGGTCGGGCATATCGCGGAGGCCTGCGCCGCGGGTCGGGGAGACCACGCCGGTTTGCGCCAAGGACCGCTTCACCTGCCGCATATGGCGGCGCTCGGGCTCGGCCTTGCCGTTGAGGCCTCGACGGGACGCATGCCGCCGAACCTGGCGCCGCAGGGACCGCTGAAAGGCGCCGGGGGCTATGGCGTCGAGACCTCCAAGGGCAAGGACACGCCCTCGGGCCATTGGGAGATCGCGGGCGTTCCCGTCACCTTCGACTGGGGCTATTTCCCCAATACGGTCCCGACCTTCCCGGAAGCCCTGACGGCGGCCCTCATCGAGCGCGGCAACTTACCCGGTATTTTGGGCAACAAGCATGCTTCCGGAACCGCCATCATCGACGAGCTCGGCGCGGAGCACATGCGCACGGGCAAGCCCATCGTCTACACCTCCGTCGACAGCGTGCTGCAGATCGCAGCCCATGAGGAAACCTTTGGGCTGCAACGGCTTTACGATCTCTGCCAGATCGGCCGTGAGCTCTGCGATGCATACAAGATCGGCCGCGTCATTGCCCGCCCCTTCGTCGGCTCGCCCGAGGCGGGCTTCAAGAGAACCGGCAACCGCAAGGATTTCGCCACGCCGCCGCCGGCCGATACCATCCTGGACACGCTCATGAATGCGGGTCGTTCCGTCGTGACTGTCGGCAAGATCGGCGACATCTTCGCCCATCGCTCGACGGGCCGGGAGATCAAGCCTAACGGCAACGATGCCTGCCTGTCCGCCGCCATCGAGGCACTGAAGGATCTGCCCGACGGCGGCTTCGTCTTCGCCAATCTGGTCGATTTCGACAGCGAGTTCGGCCACCGCCGCGACATCCCCGGCTACGCCGCCGCGCTCGAGGCATTCGACCGGCGCATCCCGGAGATCGAGGCTGCGCTCAAGAACGGCGACCTTGTCATCATCACCGCCGACCACGGCAACGACCCGTCCTGGCAGGGCTCCGACCACACCCGCGAGCATGTGCCGATCCTGAGCTTCGGGCCGGGCATTAGGCAGAGCACCATCGGGCGGCGGGAAAGCTTTGCGGATATCGGCGCGAGCGTGCTGGCGCATCTGGGCGTGTCCCGCAGCGGCAAGGGAACCTCGTGGCTTTAGGATCCGCGAAGACACTCCTTTCACTACGAACTGCGATAGAGCGGAGTGTCACGCTTTCCAAGCGGTTTGGTGGTAATGTGCAAGTGACATAGGCTTGGACCTCGGGTTCACCTCCCGCTATGGCTGACACAGCAGATACCGCTCACGTCATTGTTCGACCGCCACTGGCATTGGGGCTCTCCGTCCTTGCCGGGTTTGCACTCGACTGGCTCATGCCCCTACCGTTCCTGCCAGCTGACCTGCCTCATGGCTGGCTCGGCGCACTGGTGTTCGTCCTCGCGCTGGCGCTGTTCGCCTGGGCTATTGTTACAATGACCAGGGCCGGCTCGAACGTCCCCACGAACCTGCCGACCACCGCCATCGTCGAGACAGGGCCGTACCGCTTCACGCGCAACCCCATCTATCTCGGCATGGTCCTGGGTCTGATCGGCCTGGCCATCGCTTTCAACAATCTCTGGTTGCTGGTGATGCTGGTGCCCTTCGCGCTTGTCATCCGCTACGGCGTCGTGGCTCGCGAGGAAGCGTATCTCGAGCGCAAGTTCGGCGATGTCTACCGAGGCTACCGCTCACGCGTCCGGCGCTGGCTTTAACGTCACGATGCCGGATCTGCGCTAGCACTCCATCCGGCATCGCCCCTCCCGGCCAAGCTGCCGCACCCGCGAGCATATGCCGATCCTGAACTTCGGGCGGGGTGTGACGCAGGACACTATTGGGCGGCGTGAAACCTTTGCCAATATCGGCACTACGATATTGCATCACTTGAAAACTGCAGGTTACACTAACGGGAGATCTTGGCTGCCGGATTGAGCCCTGAATGAAAAACGCTGTTTTGGTTTTGGCTTGCGCGATTGCGAGCCTCTTTGCGACATCCCACCCCCAGGCGGCAACGCAACAGGAATGTCTCAAAGCCATCGAACTGACCAAGCGTTTCGAGCAGGAAGGTCGAAAGGCTCATGCTGTCTATCAGCAAGAGAAGACAGAAATTTCGAGATGTGAGTTTCTCAGCAAATCCAGAAAGCATTTAGCCCAGGCTGAGAAAACGACGGATATGTGCCAAGTCTACGAACCGGAACTGGCCGGAAAGTTGAAGGCCGATGTTGTCGCAGGCCTGAAAATGCTCGATTCACCGAATAATACATGCAATTCGAAATCGCGGGCTGATCTATTAGCTGAGAAGCGGTGCATGGACGCACAAAAGTCAGCTAGCGCAAAGAACGAAGTCTTCCAGACAACGCTTGCCACTTATAACGGCAACAAAAACAATCAAACCCAATGTACATTCCTGAAAGCGTCTCTCGAATACTTCACTGATGTGGAGAAGATGCTGAGGGCCTGTGAGCCAATCCTTGAGCCCGGCAAGCCCTCGAAAGTGCCAGAAAATCGGGAATCGATCCAGAAGATCAGAGCGACTCAAGCAAAATTCTGCAAATAAATTCAGCATCTTAATAGAAGATTCGATCACATTTTGGCTGCAGCTTTTTGTGGCATTCTGGGCCATTGACGGCACCGCAACTTTGGATCAGTCTTCCAAAGATCGTATGGAGGCTCTCCGACGATCAGTGGGGGAGTCTTCCCGTTTTTGCGTGGAAGATTGTTCATGAGCTCGTCTAACCGCTCGACCCATATCCGGCTCACCTCCCACCCAGAGCCGAACGCAGGCACCATCAAGCATCCGATCAAATGGGGGGCTCAAGATCCCCAAATACGCGGCCCGATCATCGGCACGGTGACCAATCCGGCCGACCGCAACGTGATCGGCGCCCATGGCGGCTCCTATTCCCTCTATCGGGCGCTCGCCATCTCGGCCCGGGCGCTCAACCCGCTGGCGCGACCCGATCTTCACAACACGCACCCGACCGCCGAAATCGGCCCGCATCCGCAATGGTTCAAACCGGGCAAGATCGTCTCTCTCGATCCCTGGGGCCATATGGTCGGCGATGTCTATAAGGACGAGATCGCAAGCGGCCTCGACATCCGCCCCTCGATCGCGGTGACCAAGGCCCGCCTCAACATGCCGGAGATCCTCACGGCCATGGGTGCGAAGCGCTTGCACGCCGATGGCGGCTTCCTGCACGAGACCGGCGACATCTCGGTGACGAAGGTCGCCGTCGATCCGGTCTGGTATCTGCCCGGCATCGCGCAGCGCTTCGGCTGCTCCGAGGGCGAATTGCGCCGCACCCTGTTCGAGCAGACCGGCGGCATGTTCCCGGAACTCGTCACGCGCCCTGATATGAGCGTGTTCCTGCCGCCCATCGGCAACATCACGGTCTATGTGGTCGGCGATATATCGCGGCTGAGCGATCCCAAGACCCGCATCGCCTGCCGCGTGCACGACGAATGCAACGGCTCCGACGTGTTCGGCTCCGACATCTGCACCTGTCGGCCCTATCTCGTCCACGGCATCGAGGAATGCGTCCGGGAAGCGCAAACCGGCGGCGTCGGCGTGATCGCCTATAACCGCAAGGAAGGCCGCGCACTGGGCGAGGTCACCAAGTTCCTCGTCTACAACGCGCGCAAGCGGCAGGAGGGCGGCGATTCCGCAGCGACCTATTTCGAGCGCACCGAATGCGTGGCGGGCGTGCAGGACGCGCGCTTCCAGCAGCTCATGCCCGACGTGCTGCACTGGCTCGGCATTCGCCGCATCGACCGGCTCATGTCCATGTCGAACATGAAATACGACGCCATTACCGGCTCCGGCATCGAGGTGGTCGAGCGCGTGCCGATTCCGGCCGAGCTGGTGCCGCCGGACGCGCAGGTGGAGCTGGAGGCCAAGAAGGCCGCCGGCTATTACACGCCCGATGGCGCACCGGACGCGGCTGAGCTGAACCAAGTGAAGGGCCGCGACCTGGAGCGGTTCTGAGGCGCTCTTAACCTTCTCCTCAAACGGCTGAGCGCCCGATGCTGCGCTCGGCCGAGACTATGCTATCGCTCTCGTCACGAGAGCACCGGAGCCCTGCGTGACCGACCAGCCTGACCTGTCTCCTGAGACGAAAGCCGCCCGAAGCCTCCTGTCCGCAGCTGCCGTGCGCGAGCGGTCACACCAGCTTCTGCAGGCTGGGCTTGATGGCCGCCTCACGCATTTTTCGGTCGATCTCGGCCGCCTCGAGCCCTGTGCCGACGAGGTCGTGAAGACGATCCGCGAGGCTTATCCGTCCCTCGACATTCCCTTCCATGCCCGCTGGCGCCATTTCTCCGCCGTTGGCCATGATCGCTGGGATGCGGTGATGCATGGCGCGCCCTGGGAAACCGCCGCCGACATGGCCCGCTCCGCCTTCGATCTCGCCATCGCGTCCGTCCTGCTCGATGCCGGCGCGGGCGCGCAGTGGCGCTATGAGGAGGGCCGAACGGGCGAGACCTATATCCGCTCGGAAGGCCTTGCGGTCGCCAGCTTCGACATGTTCGTGAGCGGTGCCTTCTCCAGCAAGCCGGAGGATCCCTTCCGTGTCGATGCCGATGTGCTGTTGCCCCTCACAGCGGAAGATCTTGCCGAGGGCTTCCAGGTCTCGGTCGACAATCCGCTCGTCGGGCTTGAGGGCCGCGCCGCTCTGCTGAACCGCCTCGGCCGTGTCGTCGCGACGAACCCGGATATTTTCGGGCAGGTCGACGATCCGAGGCCAGGTGGGCTCTTCGATGTCATCGCCGCGACGGCCGAGGATGATCAGATCAAGGCAACCTCGATCCTGGAGGCGCTGCTGACCCATCTCGGCCCGATCTGGCCCGGCCGCATCACGCTCGGCGGCGTCGATCTCGGCGATACGTGGCGCCATCCGCTCGTGGAGGCGCCGGACATCACGAAGGGTCTCATTCCCTTCCACAAGCTGTCACAGTGGCTCTCCTATTCGCTGATCGAGCCGCTCGAATGGGCGGGCTTCACCGTCATCGATATCGATGGCCTCACCGGGCTACCCGAATACCGCAACGGCGGCCTTTTTCTCGACACGGACGTGATCGTCCTGAAGGATCCGGCGGACGCTGCCCGCCCCCATGAGGTGGATTCTCAGCTTGTGGTGGAATGGCGGGCCTTGACGGTCGCCCTTCTCGACCGCATTGCCGAACCCATCCGCGCGAAGCTAGGATTTGCCACGGAGGACTTTCCTCTGGCCAAGGTACTGGAAGGCGGTACCTGGGCGACGGGGCGGAGGCTCGCGAAGGAGAAACGCGGCGACGGCTCGCCTCCTCTCAGCGTGATCAGTGACGGGACTGTGTTTTAGATGAATCAGCATAAGACGATCAAAGAGGGAAAAAACATGCAGGGCGTCACCGTGGTCGATCACCCGCTGGTTCAGCACAAGCTGACCCTGATGCGGGACAAGGAACGCTCGACAAAGGGCTTCCGCCAGCTCCTCAACGAGATCGGCATGCTGCTCTGCTACGAGGTCACCCGCGACCTGCCCATCGAGCGCATCCAGATCGAGACGCCGCTCACCACCATGGAAGGCGCGCAGATCGCCGGCAAGAAGCTCGTGTTCGCCCCGATCCTGCGTGCCGGCGTCGGCTTCCTCGACGGCATGCTCACGCTGGTTCCCGCCGCGCGCGTTGCCCATATCGGCCTCTACCGCGACCCTGAATCGCTCCAGGCCGTCGAATATTACTTCAAGGCCCCGTCCGACCTCGCCGACCGCATGGTGCTGGTGCTCGACCCGATGCTGGCGACCGCCAACTCGGCGGTGGCGGCCATCGACCGGCTGAAGGAGCGCGGCGCCAAGGATCTGCGCTTCGTCTGCCTGCTCGCGGCGCCCGAGGGCATCGAGAAGCTGCGTGGCGCGCATCCGGACGTGCATATCTGGACCGCCTCCATCGACGAGCGCCTCAACGACCACGGCTATATCGTGCCGGGCCTAGGCGACGCCGGCGACCGGATGTACGGAACGCGCTAGCACATCGAGCTGTTAGCATTCTGCAGCCCTAACAACGGATCATCCGCCTTGCGCTTTATCGTCGCCGATTGGGGAACGACCCGCTTTCGCGGTTATCTGATCGAGAACGAAACCATTCTCGATCAGGTCTCGTCGAATGAGGGCGTCTCGGCTCTGCAGAAGGGCCAGCATCGCGACGTTTTCCTGCGCCAATGCGGGCACTGGCTGAAGGCCGAGCCGGATGCTCCGGTGCTGCTCGTCGGCATGGTGGGAAGCCGCGAGGGCTGGGTCGAGGCGCCCTATGCCACCTGTCCCGCAGGCCCTGCCGAGATCGCGAAGGCGCTCGTGCCGGTGGATCTGGAGAACGGCCGCAAGGGCTACATCATTCCCGGCCTGTTCTGCGAGCCAGCTCCCGGTGCCGCCGATGTGATGCGTGGTGAGGAAACGCTGGCGCTCGGTGCCGGCGTCGAGAACGGATTGATCTGTTCCGCCGGCACGCATCCGAAATGGATCGAAATGAAGAACGGACGCATCGAGCGCTTCGCCACCTACATGACCGGCGAGATGTACGCGCTCCTGCGTGAGCATTCCATGATCGGTCGCCCGGCCACCGAGCCGGAAGACCCGAAGGGCTTCGACCTCGGCCTCGATGCAGCCGAGCGCAACAGCGGCGAGCACAGGGTCGGCCTGCTGCATCTCCTGTTCAGCGCCCGCGCCTCCGTGGTCTCGGGACGGATGAACAGCAACCTGCTGGCACCATACCTCTCGGGCCTGCTCACGGGCGACGAGATCAATGGAGCACTGGCGCAGTTCGGCCGCCCTTCTGTCGTGACCATCCTGGCCGCACCGGAGCGTGCGGAGCTCTACGCTCACGCGCTCAAGCGCCATGGTATCAAGGCCGAGACGAAGGATACGCAGCAGGCCCTGATCGCCGGCCTCGCACGGATCGTGCGCCAGCACGCATTGGGGTGAATCACAGCAGTCACCCCGGAGGAAGCGCAGCGAAGATCCGGGATCGCTTTCAGGATGAGCCGCCACAAGCCCTCTCCCACAAGGAGGAAGGGACCCCCGCGCTAGACTCGTCCAACGCTCCCGGATCGGCTTTGCCGTCCGGGATGACACGGGCTGCATCAGCCCTTAAAACCTCGCCTCAAACCATCGTCCTCAAAGGTCCAGGTCAAATCCCATGCCACATGCCCTTCTCACCTCCGCGAACGACACGTCTAAGCCGATCTGGCTCGTGAACGAGCAGACTTGGCCGGAGATCGCCGGACGGCTGCCGCAGACGGCGCAGGGCTTTGCAAAGGCGCAAGGGTTCGAGGGCAAGGCCGGGAGCCATTGCCTGCTACCAGATACGGAAGGCGACCTCACAGGCGTCGTCTTCGGGCTCAACGGCGCGGACGCCAAGCACAACGATCCGTTCCTCGTCGGCAAGCTGCCCACCCTGCTGCCCGATGGAGTCTATCGCTTCGAGACCGAGGCACCGAACCCGACGCTCGCCACCCTTGCCTGGCTTCTCGGCGCCTATAGCTTCGACCGCTATCGCAAGCGCAGCGAGAAATCGGTTCGCCTCGTGACTCCGAAGGGTGTCGATGCCGAGGAAGTCTCGCACATTGCGAATGCAGTCGTCACAAGCCGCGATCTCGTCAACACGCCGACCAGCGATCTCGGGCCCGACGGCATTGAAGCGGCCGCGCGTCAGCTCGCAGAGAAGCATGGCGCGTCCTTCACCAGCATCGTCGGCGACGATCTGCTGAAGCAGAACTTTCCCATGATCCATGCGGTCGGCCGCGCCTCCATCACGCCGCCGCGCCTCATCGACTTCACCTGGGGCAAGGCGGATGCGCCGCGCATCACGCTGGTCGGCAAGGGCGTCGCCTTCGACACCGGCGGTCTCGATATCAAGCCTGCCTCCTCCATGCTTTTGATGCGCAAGGACATGGGCGGCGCGGCCGCAACTCTTGCGCTCGCCTCCATGATCATGGACGCGAAGCTCCCCGTGCGCCTGCGCGTGCTCATTCCGGCTGTCGAGAATTCGATTTCCAGCAACGCCTTCCGTCCCGGTGACATTCTGTCGAGCCGCAAGGGTATCTCCGTCGAGATCGGCAACACGGATGCGGAAGGCCGGCTCATCCTGGCCGATGCCCTGGCGCTCGCCGACGAGGAAGGCCCCGACCTCCTCGTCGATTTCGCGACCCTCACGGGTGCTGCCCGCGTGGCGCTTGGGCCAGAGCTGCCGCCTTTCTACACCGATGACGACGCGCTCGCCGCCGACATCGCCCGCCTCGGCACGGCAGTGAACGACCCCGTCTGGCGCATGCCGTTCTGGACGCCCTATCAGAGCCAGCTCGATTCCAAGTTCGCCGACATGAACAACACCGGCGGACCGATGGGTGGCTCGATCACCGCCGCTCTGTTCCTGCGCCGTTTCGTGGCGGCGGCAAAGGCCTATGTCCATTTCGATATCTATGCCTGGAACAGCTCGACCAAGCCGGCACGGCCCGAGGGCGGCGAGGTCCAGGCCGCCCGCCTGATGTATGCCCTCATCAAGGAGCGCTACGGACTTTAAGCATAACGCCAAGCATCGCTTGCACCGTTCGTTCAGGGTCAGAAAGATCCGGATCCGGAACGAACGGTGTGATCATGCCTGTCGAGTTGCGTGCATTTCAGTCGCTCAAGCTTTGGCACGATGTGCATCTCGGCCTCGTGCACCAGGGCGGCGACCTCTCCTCCCGGCAGATTTCCATCCTGCTGACGATCTACCTGGAGACGCCGCCCCATACGGTGCGCGGGCTTGCGAAGAAGCTCGACGTTACCAAGCCCGTCATCACCCGTGCCCTCGACACCCTGGGCAAGCTCCACTTGGTTTCCCGAAAGCGGGACGAGGCGGATCGGCGCAACGTCATCATCCAGCGCACGGTCGCTGGCGCTTTGGCCGTCGAACGGCTAGGAGACATGATCATGGCCCGCGCCAAGGAGCTGCCCCGATGAGTTTCGACCGCCGCATCACGCCCGTCCGCGCCGATCTCGCCGATGAGCGCCTGCGCGGACAGGTTGAGGCCGAGCGCTTCACGACCGGCACGGACAAGCGCGTCATCACCACCTTCTCAGCCCTGCACCGTCATCCGTCCCGCGAGGCGCCGGTCGACACGCAGGCCCTCTTCGGGGAAAGCGTGACCGTCTATGACGAGCACGAGGGCTGGGCCTGGGTGCAGCTCCACGACGACGGCTATGTGGGCTACCTGCCGAGCGCCGCTCTCAGCGAGCCAGGACTTGAGCCGACGCATAAGGTCCGCGCGATCCGGACCTTCATCTATCCGGGTCCCAACCTGAAGCTGCCTTTTCAGGATTACCTGACGCTGAATTCCACAGTCGCTGTCACTGAAACGCAGGGCGATTACGCGCGCCTGGCCACCGGCGGCTGGGTTTTTAACGCGCATCTGACCGGGCTCGATGCATACGAGGCGGATTACGTGAGCGTGGCCGAACGTCTCCTGCACACGCCCTATCTCTGGGGCGGCAAGACGAGCCTCGGTATCGACTGCTCGGGATTGGCGCAGATCGTGCTCACCGCCGCAGGCATCAAGGCGCCGCGCGACAGCGACATGCAGGAGCGCGAGCTCGGCACATCTGTCGAGGTGACGTCGGATTTGAGCGGCCTCAAGCGCGGCGATCTCGTGTTCTGGAAGGGTCATGTCGGCCTGATGATGGATGCGACGAACTTCATCCACGCCACCGGCCACAGCATGACGGTGATGATCGAGCCGCTCGCGGTCGCCGAAGAGCGCATCCGCCGGACGAGCTACGGGCCGATCAGTTCGGTCAAGCGGCTGGGCTGAAGAATATCGTCATCCCGGGGCTGCGCAGCAGAACCCGGGATCGTAGGACGGATGTGGCGCTGTTCCCCTCCCTCCTTGTGGGGGAGGGTCAGGGAGGGGGTGTGAGCGCTAACCTCTCGGAACGATGCACCAGCCCCCCTCTCCAACTCTCCCCCACAAGGAGGGAGAGGGCTGGTCCCGCTTCACTTGTTCAACGATTCCGGATCTTCGCTCCGCTGCGTCCGGAATGACCGAGACACAGAGCAGGACGCCTCAATAACCCCGCGCCCGGTCCACCACGTTCTCGAACACCTCGCCCGCCTCATGACGGCGGATCTGCTGCGCGATGTAGCGCGCCGTCGCTTCCGGTTCGCTCGTTGCCGAGTTGTGCGGTGTGATCGTCACGCGCGGATGCGTCCAGAGCGGTGAATTCTCAGGCAGAGGCTCCGTCTCGAAGACATCGAGGGTCGCGGCCATCAAAGTGCCGTCATCGAGGCATGAGAGGATATCAGCTTGCACCTGCAGCTTGCCGCGGCCCGCATTGATCAGGATCGGTCCGCCGAGCCTGCCGTCGCGGGCAAGCTTCTCGAACAGGGAACGGTTCAGTATCCCTTTCGTGTCCGGCGTCAACGGCATGAGAGCGATGAGGATATCGGTGCGATTGAGGAACGGCGTCAGGCCCTCCTTGCCCGCATAGACCTGGAAGCCCTCGACCGTTTTCGACGTGCGACTCCAGCCCGCCACATCGAAGCCCATGACCTTCAGCTTGCGCGCTGCATCCTGCCCCAGCACGCCGAAGCCCATGATGCCGACGCGCACCTCGTTCGCAATCGGCGGTGCGCGGTCGGGCTTCCAGCGCTTGGCCTTCTGATCCTCATCGAAACGGCGCTGCTCGCGCAGATACATGAGGCAGTGCAGCACCATGTATTCGCTCATGCGATGGGTGAGATCGTCCTGCGTGACGCGCACGATGGGCACATCCGGCAGATCGGGATAGCTCATCAGGTGGTCGACGCCGGCGCCGAGTGAGAAGATCGCCTCCAGTTTCGGCAGATCGGAGAGGCTTCCCGGCTTTGGCCCCCAGGTCGCCACATAGCGAATGGCGGCCCTGTCGAAATCCTCGCCCAGCACGACGATGTCACGATCGGGCAAATGGCGCTTGAAGCGCTCGACCCAGGGCTGCGTTTCCCAAGTGACGGCGACGAGAAGGCTCATGCCTTTGCTCCGATCCGCTCAAGAATGCTCGGGCCCGAAACGACGTTGGCCTCACCGATGACATAGGCGGCGCGCACGGCACGTGCTGCCGCTTCCGCAGCCTCCTCGGTGCGCGCATGCACGATGGCGAGCGGACGCTGTGCATCGACCGTCTCGCCGATGGCCGCGAGTGCGGTGAGACCCACCGCGTGATCGATGGGATCCTGCGGCCGCGTGCGACCTCCGCCGAGCGCGACAACTGCAACGCCAATGTTGCGCGCCGCAACTTTCTGCACGATGCCGGAATGCTCGGCGTGGATGTCACGAACGACCGGCGCAGCTTGCAGATGGCTCTTATGCTTTTCCAGGAAATCGCTCGGACCTCCTAAGGCCACCACCATGCGCTGAAAAACCTCGGCTGCCTTGCCGGAGGAGATCGCCTCCTCGACTTTTTTGCGCGCCTCCTCGATGGTCGCGGCAAGCTTGCCAAGCAGGAGCATCTCGGCGGAGAGTTCTACCGTCACCTCGTGGAAACGCTTCTCGCGGCGACGGCCTGTAAGATAGTCGACAGCATATGCCATCTCGACCGCGTTGCCGGCGGCGGACGCCAGCGACTCGTTCATGTCGGTGAGAAGCGCGCTGGTCGGAAGCCCCGCGCCATTGGCGACGAGGACGAGGCTCTCGGCGAGCTTTCGCGCATCCTCGGCATTGTCCATGAAGGCGCCGGAGCCGAACTTCACATCCATCACGAGTCCCTGAAGGCCCGCGGCCAGCTTCTTCGACAGAATCGAGGCGGTGATGAGATCGATGGATTCGACTGTCGCCGTCACGTCGCGGATGGCGTAGAGGCGCTTGTCGGCGGGCGCGAGATCGGCCGTCTGACCGATGATGGCGCAGCCGACTTCGCGCGTGACACGACGGAACGTGTCAATATCGGGCTGCGTGACATAGCCCGGAATGGAATCGAACTTGTCGAGAGTGCCGCCGGTGTGGCCGAGGCCGCGTCCGGAGATCATCGGCACGTAGCCACCGCAGGCCGCCACCGCAGGTCCGAGCGCGAGACTGACCGTATCGCCGACGCCGCCCGTCGAGTGCTTGTCGAGCACCGGACCCGGCAGATCCCAGGTGAGAACCGTGCCGGAATTCATCATCGCGCGTGTCAGTGCCACGCGCTCCGGCACGGAGAGGCCCTGGAAGAAGATCGCCATCGCGAAGGAGGCCGCTTGGCCTTCCGTGACACGGCCTGCGGTGAGGCCTTCGATGAAGTGCTCGATATGCTCAGGGTCGAGCCTGCCGCCGTCGCGCTTGTGGCGGATGATTTCCTGCGGAAGAAGCGTCATCTCAATAAATTCCAGTCGCCGCTGTGCTGGCCTGTCCTTCGATGGCAGCAAGCAGCGTATCATAGACGCTGCTCGCGCCGATGCGGAATGTCCGCGGCGTCGCCCAGTTCGGGCCCATGACGCGGTCGGCAAGATCGAGATAGATCTTCGCATCCGCAACGGTGCGGATACCGCCGGAGGGTTTCAAGCCGACGGGCTTACCCGACGCCTTGATGGCGTTGAGCATGATCTCGGCCGCCTCAGGCGTCGCCGAAACCGGTGTCTTGCCGGTCGAGGTCTTGATGAAATCAGCACCTGCGTCGATGGCGATGCGGCTTGCCGTCTCGATGAGCTTCGGATCCTTCAGCTCGCCCGTCTCCAGGATGACCTTCAGGAGACGCCCCTGATCGACGAGATCGCGCACCGCCTCCACCATCTCGGTGGCCACCGCGAGATCACCCCGGCGTAGGGCTCCGTAGGGCAACACCAAATCGATCTCGTTGGCGCCGTCGGAGAGCGCTTCCTGCGTATCGTCCGTGACGCGGCTCACATCCTCGCCGCCGGCGGGGAAGTTCACCACCGTCGCGATGCGCACGGAGGAACCCTTGAGATTCTCCTGCGAGCGCTTCACGAATTGCGGCCACACGCACACGGCCGCCACAGGCCCTCGCGGATCGAGCGCCTTCCTGCACAGGGCATCGATGGCCTGATCGTTGCAGGTATCGGTGAGGTCGGTGAGATCGAGACTGCGCAGGGCGCGCATCGCTATTTGCGCATCAGACATGGGACAGCTCCGCAACGAAGGACCGGATGAGACGCTTGAACTTCTCTGAGGCTTCGGCCGCCGTATCCTTGGTTTCCTGATGCGAGGGCGAAGCGCCCTCGATCCCGGCAGCGAGGTTCGTGACGACGGAGATGGCGGCAACCTTGAGGCCATAATAGCGGGCAAGGATCACCTCCGGCACTGTGGACATGCCGACGAGATCGCCGCCGAGAATCTGCACCATCTTGATTTCAGCCGGTGTCTCGAAGCTCGGGCCGGACAGCCAGGCATAGACGCCTTCCGGTACTTCAATGCCGCTCTTCTTCGCGGCACGCTGCAGAACCTGGCGGAGGTCCGGATCATAGGCACCGGTGAGCGAGACGAAGCGGCCTTCGGTGTGATCGCGCAGCAGCGGATTGCCGCCCGAGAGATTGAGGTGATCGTTGATCGCAACGAGGCTGCCGGGACGAATGTTGGCTCGCACCGAACCGGCAGCATTGGTGGCGACCAGCACCGGAACGCCGAGTTCCTTCACGAAGGCGATGGGCAGGCGCATCGCGCCAGCATCGCCCGTCTCGTAATAATGCGCACGGCCCTGGAACAGCAGCACGCGCTTGCTCTCTAACGTGCCGGCGACGAGCTTGCCTGCGTGACCGGAGACGCCGCTCTTCGGGAAGTTCGGGATGTCGGCATAGGGCAGGCTCACCGCATCGTCGACCTCGTCGACCAAGGTTCCGAGCCCCGTGCCGAGCACGAAGGCTGCATCGAAACGTCCGTCGAAGCCGCGGGCGCGCACGAATTCGGCCGCTTCCTGAATCATCTTATGCATCGTCATCGTTTCAGGCCTGAATCGCAGGCCTTCCTTTCATTGTCACAATCGGTTTCGGACCTGTTCTAGCGATCCGTCAAATTGTCCGGCCCGAAGGAGAAGGGCAAAAGCTCGTCGAGCGTAAAGCGTTTCCGGATCCCTTCGGGACCCGCGATGTGGATCGGCGTATCGGGCGCAGCGAACTCGCGGATGCGCTGGCGGCAGCCACCGCAAGGCGTGACGAGGTGCTCGCCCTCGCCCATCACGACAATCTCGGCAATGCGGCTTTCGCCGGCGGCGATCATGGCCGCGATGGCGCCGGCTTCCGCGCAGGAGCCGACCGGATAGGCCGCATTCTCCACATTGCAGCCGGCAAAGATCTTGCCGCCGGGCGTTGCGATGGCCGCGCCGACCTTGAAGCGCGAATAAGGCGCATAGGCCTTGGCCTGGATCGCCTTGGCCGCCTCGAACAGGGTATCGAGCGATGGCATGCTCAGCGCTCCTTCACATAGGGTACGCCGGCCGCCCGGGGCGGGATCGCCGTGCCGATGACGCCGGCGAGCAGGATCACGGTCATGAGATAGGGCAGTGCCTGGATGGCCTGTACCGGCACCTCGCCGATTCCCGGCAGCGAGATGCCCTGCAGGCGGATGGCAATGGCATCGAGCAGACCGAAGAGGAAGCACGCGCCAAGCGCCGGCCAGGCACGCCACTTGGCGAAGATCAGCGCGGCGAGCGCGATGAAGCCCTTGCCGGCCGTCATGTTGGGGAGAAAGCCCGCCGATTGCCCGACGGAAAGATAGGTCCCGCCGATGCCGCACAGAACGCCGCCGATGATGACGGCGGTGTAGCGAAGGCCCGTCACCGAAATGCCAGCCGTGTCGACGGCAGCCGGGTTCTCGCCGACCGCGCGCAGGCGAAGGCCGAAGCGGGTCCGTCCCATCACGAACCAAGTGAGCGGCACGGCCAGAAGAACGATGTAGACCAGCGCCGAATGACCGAAGATCGCATCGCCAAAACGCTGCGCTCCTTCCAGTGGCGGCGTGCGTCCGCCCTGGCTGTACCAGGCATTGCCGACGATGGCGGTCAGCCCCGCCGCCAGCATGTTGATGGCGACGCCTGACACGATCTGGTTGCCGCGCTGGCTGATGGACGCAAAGCCGTGGATGAGCGCGAAGACCACCGATGCACAGATGCCGGCGACAAGACCGATCCAGGCGGATCCGAAGGCATAGGCCGCGGCAGCTGCCGCAAAGGCCGCCACCAGCATCTTGCCCTCGAGGCCGATATCCACCACGCCGGAACGCTCGGACCAGAGGCCAGCGAGGCAGGCGGCGAGAAGCGGGATCGAGAGCCGCAGGGCCGAGTCGAAAACCGTGACGAGAGAGCTGAGATCCATGGCGTCACGCCCTCGCCAGTTTCTGACGCGTGAACAGATGCGCCACGAGACGCCGGAACAGCCCGTCGAGGGCGCCGGCAAACAGGATGATGATACCGCCGATCACCACCACCATGTCGCGGGTGATCGCCGGCTGCTCGAAGGCCAGCTCCGCGCCGCCCTGATAGAGAATGCCGAACAGGAGTGACGCCAGGATGATGCCGACCGGATGCGCGCGGCCCATGAGCGCCACCGCGATGCCGACGAAGCCGTAGCCGGAGGTGAACTCCAGCAACAGGCGGTGCTGATAGCCCATGAGTTCGTTGACCGCGAGACCACCCGCCAGCGCGCCGGAGATGACCATCGCGATAATGATGATGCGCGCGGGCGAGATGCCGGCATAGACTGCGGCCGTGGGATTGGAGCCGACGACGCGGATCGCATAGCCGAGGCGCGAGCGGTAGATGAGAAGCCAGACGAAGTACGACGCCGCCAATGCTAGCACGAGCGTGAGGTTGAGCTGCGAAGCCGGGATCTCGATGCCGAAGGCCGCGAAGACATCGTGCATGAAGGGAATATGCGACTGCTCGGGGAAGGCGCGCGTTTCCGGGTTCATGTTCTGCGGTTCGCGCAGCACGTTCACGAGCAGGTAGACGATCAGCACGCTGGCAAGCCAGTTGAACATGATCGTCGTGATGACGATGTGACTGCCGCGCTTCGCCTGGAGATAGCCGGGCACGGCCGCCCAGGCGGCACCGAAGGCCGCAGCGCCCAGAATGCCGAGCGGAATGAGCAGGAAACCCGGCAGGAAGGTGAGGTTGTTGAGAACGAGCGCGATGCCGAGACCCGCAAGCGTCGCCTGGCCTTCGCCGCCGATATTGAACAGCCCGGCATGATAGGCGACCGCGACCGCCAGACCGACGAAGATGAAGTCGGTCATGTAGAACAGGGTGAAGCCGAGCCCCTCCCCTGTGCCGAGGCTGCCCTGCAGCAGGTAGCGCGTTGCAGAGAGCGGATTCTCGCCGATGCCGAGCACAACGAGGCCGGCGACGAGAAAAGCCGCCACCACGGAGATGGCGGGCACGAGAATCGTGTCGGCCCATTTGGGCAGGTCGAGAGGAGCACTCACGTCTTCGAATCCGGCAGGAACATGTGGCCCTGCTCATCAAGAGGAAAGGACGGGTTCCAGGCGACTTCCCAGAGATGCCCGTCGGGATCGGCGAAATAGCCCGAATAGCCGCCCCAGAACACATCCTGCAGCGGCTTGACGGGACGTGCGCCCGCTTTCACCGCAAGGGCATAGACCTCGTCGGCCTCCTGCTTGGAGCGGGCATTGTAGGCGAGCGTGATGGCGGCAAAGCCGGTGGGCTTGTCCTCGACGCCGGCATCCTTGGCGAGATCGGCGCGGCCGAACAGACCGAGCGCCAGACCGTTCGCCTGGAAGAAGGCGACGCTGGGCTGACTGAAGGAAGAGGCCTTCCAGCCCCAGGCTTCATAGAACGCGCGGGACTTTGCGAGATCTGCAACGCCCAGCGTGACAAGGGTCAAACGCGGTTGCATCAGGCGGCCTCATCCGTCACGCCAGCCATGAGCAGGCCGAGCTCCTGTTCGTTCGTCTCGGAGGCCTTGCGCTCGCCGGTGATCCTGCCGCCGCACATGGTGAGGATGCGGTCGGACAGGTTCATGATCTCGTCGAGCTCCACCGAGACGAGCAATATGGCAACGCCCGCATCGCGCAGGGCGATCAGGCGGCGGTGAATGAACTCGATGGCGCCGATATCGACGCCGCGGGTCGGCTGGCCGACGAGCAGCACCTTCGGGTTGCGCTCAATCTCGCGCGCCAGCACGATCTTCTGCTGATTGCCGCCGGAAAATTTCGACGATTTCAGCCGTGGCGCGGGTGGGCGCACGTCGTATTGCTCCATCTTCTTCGCCAGATCCGCGATCAGGCGGTCATGATCCAGGATCGGCCCACGGCCGAGATGGGGCTCGTCGCTGAAGCCGAGGATGGCGCTCTCGAAGGCCGGAAAGGCGGAAACGAGGCCCATGCGCAGCCGGTCTTCCGGTACATGGAGCAGGCCGAGCTGGCGCATCCGGTGCGGGTTGTGCTCCGACCAAGGGATGTCGCGCCCCTCGAGACGGAGCGAGCCAAGCACTGGCTGGCGCATGCCGGCGATGGCTTCCAGCAATTCGCTCTGACCGTTGCCGGCGACGCCCGCGATGCCGACGATCTCGCCCGCATGAACCTTGAAGGAGGCGTTGGCGACACGCAGCACGCCTCGGATATCGACGACGGATAGGTTGTCGATCTCGAGCAGCGGCGCGCCGGGCGTCTTCTCCGCCTTCTCGACGCGCAGCAGCACGCGCCGTCCCACCATCAGCTCCGCCAGTTCGGGCGGCGAGGTATCGGCGGTCTCGACGGTCGCCACCATTTCGCCGCGGCGCATGACCGAGACGCGATCCGTGATCGCCATGATCTCGCGCAGCTTGTGGGTGATGAGGATAACGGTCTTGCCCTGCTCCTTGAGCGAGCGGAGCAGCTCGAACAACGCATCGGCCTCCGCAGGCGTGAGCACGGCGGTGGGCTCGTCGAGGATGAGGATATCCGCGCCGCGATAGAGGGCCTTCAGGATCTCGACGCGCTGCTGCAGGCCGACCGAAAGGTCGCCGACAGTCGCGTCTACGTCAATCTCGAGGCCATAATCCTTGGCGAGCCGCGCAAGCTCGGCGCGCGCCTTGGCCTCGCCCGCGCGCAGCATGGCGCCACCTTCGGCGCCGAGCATCACGTTGTCGACCACGCTCAAGGGCTCCACCAGCATGAAATGCTGGTGCACCATGCCGATACCGGCATGAATGGCGTCGTTCGGGGAACGGATCGAAATCGTCTTGCCGTTGACGTGGATCGCGCCGGAATCCGCCTCGTAGAAACCGTACAAGATCGACATCAGGGTCGACTTGCCCGCGCCGTTCTCGCCGACGATGCCGTGGATCGTGCCGCGCTCGACACGCAGATTCACGTCCTTGTTGGCGTGAACGGCGCCGAAGCTCTTGTTGATGGCAATGAGTTCAATGGCTGGGGACATCGGCCTCGAATGGTCTGCCGGCGATAAAACGAGAGCCGGATTCTATCGGAAAAACAAAACTCGGTCGAAAAAGATTCGGCCGCAGACCTTTACGGATCTGCGGCCGAACCCTGTCTCATCTTACATCGGGCACTTCGAATCCGACATGTAGTCGTGCACCTTGATGGCGCCGGACTTGATGTCGGCGGCAGCCTTGTCGGCGGCAGCCTTCATGTCGGCGGTGATCAGCGACTTGTTGTTGTCGTCGAGCGCCCAGGCCACGCCGTCTTGGGCCAGACCGAGCACCGAGACACCGGCCTTGAAGGCGTTCTTCTTGGCCTGGTCGAAGGCGTTGTAGGTGGCCACGTCCACGCGCTTGACCATGGAGGTCAGGATCTTGCCGGGATGCATGCCGTTCTGGTTCGAGTCGACGCCGATGCCGAGCTTGCCCGCATCAGCCGCAGCGCGCATCACGCCCACGCCGGTGCCGCCGGCCGCATGGTAGATCACGTCCGCGCCGCGATCGATCTGGCTCTTGGCGAGCTCGCCGCCCTTCACCGGATCGTTCCAGGCAGCCCCCGTGGTGCCGGTCATGTTCTGGAACACCTCACCGTCCTTCTTGGCGTATTTCACGCCCTGGACGTAGCCGCAGGCGAACTTGCGGATAAGCGGGATGTCCATGCCGCCCACGAAGCCGACCTTGCCCGTCTTGGAGGCCTGGGCCGCCAGGAGGCCGACCAGGAACGAGCCCTCATGCTCCTTGAACACGACGGACTGCACGTTCGGCTTCTCGACGACGGCGTCGATGATCGCGAACTGGGTCTTCGGGAATTCCTCGGCGACCTTCTTCAGCGCGGTCTCCTGCGAGAAGCCCACGGCCACGATCGGCGAGAAGCCGTCGCGGGCGAAGCGGCGCAGAGCCTGCTCGCGCTGGGCGTCGTTCTGCGGCTCGAAATCGCGGTAGTCGGTGCCCGTGTCCTTCTTGAACTTCTCGGCGCCCATGTGGACGCCCTCGTTGAAGGATTTGTCGAACTTGCCGCCGAGATCGTAAACGACGGCGGGCTTGAAGGCCGGCTGCTGCGCAAGGGCAGCGGAGGCGGAGAAGGCGAGGCCCGCGAGTGCGAGGCCAAACTTTGTGACTGTCATCGGCTTTGTTCCCTGTTAGACGCCGGCTTGATGCCGGTTGCCCCATGACGATGGCACGGCAAGGGTCATGACGCCAAGGCCCCTGTCAAGGCGGCATGTTATTTCCTTCACCGAATGGTTGATAGCAGGAGCCATTCCCGTAAGGTCAGAGGATGTCTCTGAGCACCAATGAAGTCGAACGCTATGCCCGCCACCTCGTTCTGCGGGACGTGGGCGGGCCTGGACAATTGAAGCTGAAAGCCGCTCGCGTCCTCGTGATCGGGGCTGGCGGCTTGGGCGCCCCCCTGATCCAGTATCTCGCTGCGGCAGGCATCGGCACCATCGGAATTGTGGATGACGACGCGGTAAGCCTCTCCAACCTGCAGCGGCAGGTGATCCATGGGGTTCCGGATCTCGGTCGTCCAAAAGTCGAGAGCGCGGCGGAGGCGGTTGGCCGTCTCAATCCCCATGTGACGGTCGAGCCTCACCCGACCCGGCTGACGGCCGCGAACGCGCGTGATCTGGTCCGCTGCTACGACATCGTCGCCGACGGCTCAGACAATTTCGAGACCCGCTATGCGGTCTCCGATGCCTGCTTTTTCGAGAAGAAGCCCCTGGTGACGGCGGCTCTCGGCCAGTTCGACGCCTCGCTCACCACGATTAGGGCTCACGAGACCGGCCCGGATGGCAAGCCCAACCCCACCTATCGCTGCCTCTTCCCCTCCTCGCCCCCACCCGGCGCGATTCCGACCTGCGCCGCAGCCGGCGTGCTCGGTGCGCTCGCCGGCGTCATGGGCAGCCTGATGGCCATGGAGGTGATCCGGGAGATCGTGGGCTTCGAAGAGAGCCTTGTCGGGCGCCTGCTGATGGTCGATGCGCGGGGGATGCGCTTCGACACGGTGCGCTATGGATGGGATGAGGCGAATCCGCTGAGTGGGGTCAAAGCAACGGCATCCCAGTCAGTCTGAATCAATTCAAAGCACAAGCTGGATGGGCTTTCCTCATCGTCATGCCCGGCCTTGTGCCGGGTATCCACGCCTTTGAAACACGACGGTTCCTAAGACGTGGATGGCCGGGTCAAGCCCGGGCATGACGGAGGAGTTTTTACGCCTTACTCGTCTTACGATCCCGGATCGCGGCTGTGCCGCGTCCGGGATGACGCTTGTGGTTACCCGCGCAACACCGCGCCGGTCTTCTTCGACACCTCTCCGACGATCTTGGCCGAGACGGCCTCGATCTCCGCGTCGGTGAGCGTCTTCTCGGTCGGCTGCAGGGTCACGGCAATGGCGACGGACTTCTTGTCCGGATCGATGCCGGTGCCCGCGTAGATGTCGAACACGTCGACGCCGACGATCAGCTGGCGCTCCGCTCCTTGCGCCGCCTTCACGATGTCGCCGGCCGCCACGTTGCGGCCGACCACGAAGGCGAAGTCGCGGGTGAGCGGCTGGAAGTCGGGCAGGTTGAGCTTCGGCTTCATCTTGGTCGGCTTCGCCTTGGGCGGCACAAGCGCATCGAGATTGAGCTCGAAGGCCACCAGCGGCCCCTTCAGGTCGAGGGCCTTGAGCACCTTCGGATGAACCTCGCCGAAGGCGCCGACCACGTTCTTCGGGCCGAATTGCAGCGTGCCCGAGCGGCCGGGATGGAACCAGGACGGACCGCCCGCGACGATCTGGAGACTGCCCGAGGGGATGCCAAGCGCCGCGAGAAGCGCCAGCACATCCGCCTTGGCGTCGAAAGCATCGACGCTCTCAGCGCCGCCGTCCCAGTGACGGCCAACACCTTCCGCACGCGCCGTTCCGCGACGGACCGCAGCGGCCTTGATCGACTGGCCTTCCGGCTCGTCAGAGGCAAAGGTCTGGCCGACCTCGAAGAGGGCCACATCGCCGAAGCCACGGTCCGCATTGCGCTGCGCGGCCTTGAGCAGGCCCGGCAGCAGGCTCGGACGCATGTCGGAGAGCTCGGCAGCAATCGGGTTGGCAAGCGCCAGGCGCGCATCACCACCGCCGAACAGCTCGGCCTCGCTCTTGGCGATGAAGGACCAGGTGACGGCCTCCACCAGCCCGCGCACGGCGAGCGAGCGGCGAGCGAGGCGCGTGCGCTTCTGGATCAGGGTCAGGATCGGCTTGGCGACCGTGTCCTCGAGGCGCGGCAGAGGCTTGGGCAGGATGCGGTCGACGCCGGCGATGCGGATGACCTCCTCGACGAGATCGGCCTTGCCCTCGATGTCCGGACGCCAGGACGGCGCCGTGACGCTGACGCGCTCGCCCGAGCCCTGGATCTGGATGCCGAAGCCGAGCTTCTTGAGGATGGATTCCGATTCCGAAGGCTGCACGTCGAGACCCGACAGGCGCGGAACCTCGCTCCACGGGAACTCGATCACGCGCGTTGCCTCAGGCACCGTTCCGGCCATCGTGGCTTCGCTCGCCTCGCCGCCGCACAGGTCGATGACCAGCTTGGTAGCAAGGTCGAGACCCGGCACGGTGTAGGCCGGATCGACGCCGCGTTCGAAGCGATAGCGCGCGTCGGTGATGATCCCGAGCTTGCGGCCGGTCTGCGCGATGTTGTGCGGATCCCACAGCGCCGATTCGATCAGCACGTCGGTCGTATTCTCGTCGCAACCCGAATGCTCGCCACCCATGATGCCGCCGATGGACTCGACGCCGCTCTCGTCGGCGATCACCACAATGCTCGGATCGAGCTTGTAGGTGCGGGTGTCGAGCGCCAGCACTTCCTCGCCCTCCTTCGCGCGGCGGACTGTGAGGTTGCCGTTCACCTTCTTCGCGTCGAAGACGTGCAGCGGGCGGCCGCGATCGAAGGTCATGTAGTTGGTGATGTCGACGAGCGCATTGATCGGGCGAAGACCGATGGAGAGCAGGCGGCGCTGCATCCAATCCGGCGACGGACCATTCTTCACGCCGCGCACGAGGCGAAGCGCAAAAGCCGGACAGAGCTTCTCGTCCTCGATCGTCACCGAGACCGGGCATGCGCCCTTGGCCGCAACAGCCGGTACGGCATCGCCCTTGAGCGTACCGAGGCCGACGGCTGCGAGATCGCGGGCGATGCCGTGGATTGAGGTGCAGTCGGGACGGTTCGGCGTCAGGTTGATCTCGATCACCGGATCGTCGAGGCCCTCATAAGTCGCGTAAGGAACGCCCACTGGCGCGTCGGCCGGAAGGTCGATGATCCCGTCGTGATCGTCGGAGATCTCGAGTTCCGCCGCAGAGCACAGCATGCCCGCGCTCTCGACGCCGCGGATGGTCCCGACGCCGAGCGTGATGTTCTTGCCCGGGATGTAGGTGCCGGGCGGCGCAAACACGCTCTTCATGCCGGTGCGAGCATTCGGGGCGCCGCAGACCACCTGGATCGGAGCGCCTTCGCCCGTATCGACCATGCATACGCGCAGGCGATCGGCATTGGGGTGCTGCTCGGCCGAGATCACATAGGCGACCTTGTAGGGCGCCAGCGTCTTCGCCTTGTCCTCGACCCCTTCGACCTCAAGACCGATGCGGGTGAGCGTCTCGACGATCTCGTCGAGGGAGGCCGAGGTCTCGATATGATCCTTCAGCCAGGAGAGGGTGAATTTCATGGTGTATCTCCTGCAATGGGCAGGTTGGATGGAATATTTGCGAAAATTGTATCGAGAACGCTGTCGAGCGCCGTCATGACATCGTGGTTCCAAAAGCGAAGGACCTGATAGCCCTGCGCTTCGAACCAGGAATCTCTTGCTCGATCCTGCTCAACATGCCGGTCGAAACCATGTTGGGAGCCATCGACCTCGATCACGAGCTTTGCCGAGTGGCAGATGAAATCTGCCACGTAGGGTCCTATGGGAACCTGACGCCGCATATGCAGTCCCTGGAAGCGATGAGCCTTGAGAGCATGCCAGAGCTTGCGCTCGGCCGGCGTCATCTCACGACGCATCCACTTGGCCTGAGACCGTTGGCGAGACGTCACATGAGCATGCGCGGCCTCATCCCCTCCCCCCTTGTGGGGGAGGGCCAGGGAGGGGGGTACGACGCCATCGGGTCGATCGGCATTCCCGCTCGACCCGTGGCGGG